>CAYRFY010000469.1:3670-6656 GCA_964423635.1 uncultured Armatimonadia bacterium
ATCCCCTCCGCACAGCCGGCGGTAGAAGTCCTCCCGGATGCTCTTTATGTCTACGTTCATCGCATCCACGTAGGGCAGCAGTTCCCGCAAAGGCTCCTCTTCCACGATACCGTTGGTGACCAGAACGTTCACCAGCCCGTGCTCGTGGGCCAGGCGCGCCGTGTCAAGGACGTACTCGAACCAGATCGTGGGCTCGTTGTAAGTATAGGCGATCCCGATGTTGCCCGCGGAGCGCTTCTCCTGCGCGATGGCCACCAGCTCCTGCGGGGAGATGAACTGGGTGGACGGCCTTCCCTGGGAGATGGACCAGTTCTGGCAGAACTGACAGGTCAGGTTGCAGCCGAAGCTGCCCACGGACAAGATGAGAGAGCCGGGATGGAAGTGGTACAGAGGCTTCTTCTCGATCGGGTCGAGAGCCGCGGAGGCGATCTCCCCGTAGTTCAGGGAATAGAGCTTCCCACCACGGGCCTGGCGAGCCCTGCACCGCCCTGTCTTGTTTTCGGCGATGGAGCAGTGAAAGGGGCACAGGCCACACCGCACCGAAGCCCCCTCAGCATCGTAGTACAGGCATTCGTGCACGCTTCACCTCTCCCCCACGGCCGCACAGATGGCGAGCTTACGGATCGTGCGGAACACTCAAATCGTGCTTCTGAGTAGCAAGCGCCGCCGGGCAGGCGTGCGCCACACGCCGAAGACCGGTGTGGGTGCCTCTTCGACGCATCACTGGCCCGCGGCGTCGAGAAACGATGGCTCACCCCGGATGCCTTCAATAGTGTCACGCGCCGCTTCCACGGCCGCTGTTGGCCCGGAGACCATGAGCCACACGGCGCCCTCGGCTCCGCAGACACCACCGGAGCCGAGTTGGATCGTCATCACATCCGCCAGAGCGTCGAGGGCCTCGATCTCGGTGAACAGGGAGCCGCGGATGGGCCAGAATCTGGGGGCATCAATGTCGGCGCAGAGCGCCGGCACGGCCATGCCCTCCGCCACGGCAATGGGCGTTGCCACCTGCTTCTCCAGCCCAACGGGGATGATGAGCTCCAGGCCCTTGCCGTAGACGCAGCCGATGATGGCGGCCATGGTTCCACCTTCCGGATGGCCGATGAGCACGGCCGCCGAGCTGTTACCGTAGTCCAGGGCATTGGCGCCCTTGAGCACCACATCGCCGGCGGACATCTGGTGCACGGCCTCGGCGACCGTCAGGCCCTCCACCGGCTCGCCGTGGTTGAAGACGACCTCCGGGATGCTGCCCTCGAAGACCCTCTGCGCCCTGTCATCGCCGGCGGGGATCGTGCGGCCCAGGACGTATTTCGCCTTGTCTACATCACGGCCCAGGAGCTCCTCCAATACGTATCCATTGGTGGTTCCCTTGCAGACGGCCACCATGCCCTCGGCCATCGCGCTCTGGACGCGCTCATCCTCGGTCAGGCCTCTGGCGATGAGACGCTTGGATTCGGAGACCGTGAGTGAGAACACCTCCGAATCGAAGTCATCCATGCGGGAGATCAAGTCGCGAAACATCCCGTCCATCGAGTCACTCATGGTCTTTCTCCTGTGCCGGAGGCTTGGTGGCGCCCGCGGACGGGCACCGGTCCTCACCTGCGGAGGGCTCCGGCGCACGGCGGGTGGAGCCAACCGCGTGTGCTTGGTCTGTCTGTGTCGGCGGGAGATAAGCGGGCCCGCCCGGCGCCGCAGCAGCGGCTTCCTCGGTGTCCCCGACCGGGCCCTCGGGACGGGGGGCGGAGGGAGCGCCGATCAGCAGCAGTTCGGCGGCGAGATCACCGGGGGAGAACTCCCTGCCGATCGATGGGAGCGCGACGATGTCCGCGTCCTCCTCGGCCCCCGAAGCCCGAAAGGACATGGAGCCCATGCACATGACCCATGTCGGTGTCCCGACGATCTCCTCCCCCGACTGGAGCATCACCCGCAGCGAACCGATGGTCCATTCCAGGCGCTCGGCAGGCGACTGTGGCGGCTCCCACAGCACCTGAATCCGCGCGATCTGGTCGCCCGGCAGCAGGCGGGTGGAGCCATCCGCCATGCGGAGCAGTAAGCTTCCCTTGTCCAGCAGACGGTTGCCAATGGCTGCTCCGGGCGTGACGCCGAGCTCGAAAAGCTGGACCAGCCCGACCAGTGACCGTCCGCTCCGCGTGGCCCCAATACCCACCAGTTGCCCCTGGTTTTCCCGTGCCATCGTCAGGAGCTCATCCATCGCCAGGAACCTCTCGTACAGGGCCCGGCGCCGCGCGATGCACAGGGAAAGCTCCCCGGAGGCGAGGTCGGCCGCCTCCGCCAGGCGGAGGAGGGAGGCCTGGTAATCCGCGGCCCTCGCGGACGCATCGGCCGCCGACACGGCCGCCGCAAGAGCATCTGGAACCGCCGCCGGTTGGCCGTGGACAACGGGCAGGGCTGAGATCAGCAAGCATCCCCAGATGGCTCGCAGCACAATACACCGCGCCGGCTGCCTCCTGCGCAGAGCCACGTTCCGCCTGTTGATGGTTATGCCCTCCGAGGTCTGGTGAAGCTCCGCGTCAAAACGAGAAGCACGGCGCGGAGGTTCGCCTCAGGTCGGTGCAACGGCCGGGCGGCGCTCCCGCACGGCGGGAGCGCAGAGCGACACGGTGGCCAACGGCTTGGTTGCGGCCCCAGCACTTGCTTCAGACGCCAATATGTGCGCCTATACATGCATCTAGAGGTCTGGCCGAAAAGTCCGGCCGGCCCGGTTTCTGTTATTCTGGAGCGTCGGCGTCGCAAGCTCGAGCTTGCGACGCTTGGGCGAAGAATCCCGTTGAATGCCTGGGGATTCCTCGAGCCGCTCCCTCCGGGAGCGGACGCTCTCAAAATGACACTCTTGGCGAAGGCGGGCTTTTCGGCCGCGCTTCTAGCGAAGCTCCGCCTCAAACCGACGAGCACGGCGCGGAGGTTGCTCCGGGGGGCGGCGACACGGCCCGGCGGCGAGCCTTCCGGCTCGCCGAGTCGGGCTGGA
>CAYRFY010000470.1:0-6649 GCA_964423635.1 uncultured Armatimonadia bacterium
CCTCCCGCCCCCGCACGAACCAGACTCCATCCACCAGCCAACCAGGAGCCTCCCATGCCCCGTACCCTCTTGCACAGCACCGCCCTTGCACTCGCCCTCCTCACCCTCCCCGCCCTCCCCGCCGACTACTACGTCTCTCCCGTCGGCGATGATGCCGCCGCCGGGACGCAAGGGGCCCCCTGGCGCACGCTGGCCAAGGCGTGTTCGGTCGCGGGGCCGGGCGACACAGTCTACGTCGGCGCCGGGACGTACCGCGAGACATTGCGGCCCGCGCGGTCAGGCGAGGCCGGGCGGCCCATTCGTTTTGTGGCCGCGGAAGGACAACGCCCCGTGCTCAGCGGGGCCGAGGCCCTGCCCGGGCCGTGGGTGCCGCATGAGGGCGGCATCTACAAGACCGGCACCGACCTGCGGTTCATCCAGCTTTTCGTGGACGGGGTGATGATGCCCGAGGCGCGCTGGCCCAATACGCCTCCGGGCGACCTCATGGCCTACAAGCGCGGCGCCGCCGGGGAGGGCACCGGGTACGAAGTCCTCGCCGATCCCCAGTTGCCTCCCGGCGACTGGAACGGTGGCGTCGTGCTGCTGTGGCCCGGGCAGCGGTGGTTCTCCACCACACGGAAGATCACCGACTACAAGCCCGGCGAGTCCTTCCGGTTTGACACGACGCTGGAGGCCAAGACCAAGGACAAGTTTCACAAGGAAGACCCCTACAAGCCCCGGGCGGGCAATCCATATCTGATCATGGGAGCGCTTGCCGGGCTCGACAGCCCCGGCGAGTGGTTCCTCGACGAGGCCGAAGGCACATTGTACTTCTGGCCCCCGGACGGGCAGGCTCCGGCGCCGGGGAGCGCCGAGGTCAAGTAGCGCGACCACGCGGTGGACCCGAGCGGGCTGGCCTACATCGAGGTCAGCGGCTTCGATGTGCTGGGAGCGGCCGCCAACTTCACCGAGTCGCAAAGCTGCCTGCTGGACGACTGCCGCCTGCGCTATGTGGAGCACTACCGGGATAGCGCGATGTTCAAAAGCACCCCGCCGAAAAACACCATCACGGGCAGGGGCAATCAGTGGCGGCGCTGCCTGGTGTACGGGGCGGCGACTTCGGGCATCAAGTTGGCCGGGGAGGACAACCGGCTCACCCACTGCATCATCCGTGATGTCAACTACATCGGCTCCAGTCGCGGGGGCCTGGACCTCAGCGGTTCCGTGGGCGCCGTGGTCTCCTATTGCTCGATCTTCCGCACCGGCAGGGACAACATCCAGCACGGCGGCTCCAAGCGCATCCGCATCGAGTATTGCGACATCTACCACACCAACCTGCTCAATGCCGATTCCGGGGCGATCTACGCCTGGGGTACCGACGGCGAGGGCGGCGTCATCGCGTATAACTGGGTGCACGACAATCTGGGCGACAGCACCGTGGGCATCTACCTGGACAACTTCGACAAGAACTTCATCGTGCACCACAATGTGGTGTGGAACTGCACCGGCAGCGGCATCCGGCTCAATAGCGATGCGCTCGGTCACCTGGTGTGCAATAACACGATCCAGCAGGTGCGCGAGCCCTTCGGGACCTACTGCTACGCCGACTATACGCCGACGATGAAGGGCACCCGCATCGTGGGCAACCTGGTGAACGCGGCCATGGACCCGAGTAGCCCGAGGCAGTTCGTGCAGGGCGAGCTGGGGCCGGAACTCTCGCACAATGGTCCCGCCGCGGTGGACGCCGCGGGCTACCCGGTGGAGGGCTCGGCGGCCATCGACGCCGGCCCCGAGATTCCCGGCATCACCGACGGCTTCCTGGGCGCCGCGCCGGACCTGGGCGCCTACGAGTTCGGTGGCCCTCGCTGGACCGCGGGCGCCGACTGGCAGGACCCGGACGCGCCGCTCCCTCCCGCGCGGGACCTTTCGTACACCCCCCACCCGCCCATCACGGCCGAGAGCATGCCCCGCGAGGGCCTGGCCCTGTGGCTGGACGCCGCGGACAGAGCTTCTGTCGATGTGGCCGAGGATGGCGCCGTGACGGCGTGGCGGGACAAGTCCGCCGCCGGCCGCGTCGCTTTGCCGGCTCTGCCGAACGGGTCTGTGAAGTGGGTGGCCGACGGCCTCAACGGCAGGCCCACGGTGCGCGGCAATGGCACCGGGAGCCTGCGCGTGGCGGATGTGAAGGGTGAGCCGGGGCCCGTGATGGTGTTCGTGGTCTGCCAGGCGCTGGAGGCCGCAGGGCCCAACTGGCAGCGCATCATCGCCAGTTTCACCGGCGAGGGCCAGGAATGGGTGCTACCCAACTGGATGATCGGCGTCCCCGGGGGAGAGAAGCCCTCGACGTGGCCTCCCCGGGTGTTCTCCCACCAGCACCGATCCGGCGCCGCGCTGGGGACCATCACGATCCTGGGCGCCTCGGCGGTGCAGGGCCAGGCGCTGGGAGGGGACGTTTCGGAGGTGCTGATCTTCAGCCGTTCGCTGAGGTTCGATGAGGCCGAGGCGGTCGACAGGTACCTGAGGGAGAAGTGGGGGGTGGAGTAGGACGAGGCATGCATCGGCGCCGCGTGGGTAGGCGTCATCTGCCCACTGTTGCACGTTTCTCAGAGGGGGTCAGTTGACCTATAGTGAGGACAGGAGGTGATGCACCGTGCGTACCACCGTTGACCTGCCGGAGGAGCTACTGGCCAGGGCCCTGGAGCTCAGTCCGGCACGGACGAAGCGCGAGGTCCTCACGGTGGCCCTGGAGGAGTACGTGAAGCGGCTCCTGCGCGAGCAGCTACGCCGCAAGCGTGGCACCGGCTTCCTGGGCCTGACGCATGACGAGCTGGAGCAGATGAGAGTCGATGAGTGACACCCTGATTCTCATCGACAGCTCGGCCTTCATAGAGTTCAGCCGAGGTGGGGACGGCGGTGTCGCCGACGCCGTCGATTCCGCCCTGGCGGAAGGCCGCGCCGCTGTCTGCAGTGTGGTGACTTGTGAGTTGCTCTCCGGATGTCGGTCGAGGGCTGAGTACCGCGAGTTGGAGCTTCTATTCGCCGGCCTGTAATGGCTTGTCGTGTCTCAGGAGTGTTGGGACCGGGCGGCGGGTCTGGGGTATAACCTTCGCAGGTCCGGGCTCACGGTTCCGCTGACCGACCGCCTGGTGGCCGTTACTGCCCGAGTCCACAATGCCGCCCTGCTGCATTGCGACACACACTTCGACATGATCGGGGACATACCGGACACGCTGCGGTAGGGCACTGCGGTGGGAGGGGACGTTTCGGAGGTGCTGATCTTCAGCCGGTCCCTGAGATTCGACGAGGCGGAGGCGGTCGACAGGTACCTGAGGGAGAAGTGGGGGTGGAATAGGGGGGCGCCATGGTGCGCTCGGTCGCTAGGTCCACCGGATGCCCAGCTCGCGCAACATCCGGAATGTGTCGATGCAGGTGACTTCGAATGCGCTGCAGACATCCGGGATCTTCCCGCGCTTCTTGCAGTCGCGACTGGAGACCTCCTGCGTGACGACAGTCCCGCTCTTGTCCAGCGCCAACGCGATCAGCCAGCCGTCGGCCGCGTCGTAGAACTCGTCTCTGGCCGCGTCTGTGAACCGTGTCTGCGCCGCCACCCAGTTGGTGAGGGCGCGATATTGCTCGACGACGCCGTCGTCATCCGTGGACAGAAAGCAAGGAGCGAAGTGCTTCTTCGCCCATTCCCAGAGTTCATCCGTCCCCCGCTCCAGCTCATCCCGCACGTGGTCGATGCTCACCACGCGGCCGTGGCACGCACAGGCAACGAGGGTCTCCCAGAACACCGGCGCGATGTCGAACGCGTAGTACCTTCTCCCGGCCTCCGTGAACACGCTCGTGTCGAGGGCGTACACGGTCTCCGGCATCAGTCCGCCCCCTCATCAGCGATTCGGGAGACGTACTTGTCGAAGACCCGGCCGTAGAGGTCTGTTAGCTGATAGGCCTCCGAGTAGAGCAGGTCCTCACGCTCGACGGCCCGGGCCACCGCAGAGGCAAACCGGCGGCCTACGCGCTGGTCCTGGTTGGTGTAGAAGTCGCCGCCCCCGGAGCGCCTCGACCTTGCGTGACGCTCCCTTTCCACGTACTCGCTGTAGAAAGCCATGAAGTCGCCCCAACTCAGCAACCCGCAGTCGAGAGCCCTGCGCGCAATGACGATCTCGCTCACCTTGAACCGCCGGGCCAGCGTGCGCAGGCGTCCCCCGTCTCGCTGCACACCAGACCACATCTCACGCAGTCGCGTCTGTGGTACGAGGAACTCAGCCGCCGCCCCATTGCAGGCCTGCTCGATCGGGTTGCCTGCCGGCTGCATCTGGCGTAGATCGAAGGCGGCACTGCTGCCCATGAACACGTGGGCCAGCTCGTGGGCGAGGGTGAACATCTGGGCGGCCCTGGCGTCGCCCCCATTCACGAACGCCAGCGGCGCGTAGTCGTCAACCAGCACGAAGCCGCGGAACTCGTCAACGCTCAGCTTCCGCGAAGTGTTGTTCGCGACGATGCCGTTCACCACCACGATGATCCCCGCGTCTTCGATGGTGCGGCGCAAAGCGCGGAGGGCACTCTCCCAGTCGGGCTGTTCGGAAGCCCAGTCGGCTTCCATCGCGAGAGCCGACCGCATGCGTTCCGCCACCACGGCCGCCGGCTCGCCGGGGTCGGCGGTCCCCACGAAGGGCAGCGGAGCCTCCCCCTGGTGTATCAGGTAGTCTCGCAGCCAGTCCTGTCGGCGCTGCATGGCGCGGATCGTTGCCACGAGTTCGGCACTGGGCCGCACGGGGCCGCTGTCGTCAAGTGTACGGAAGTGGGGGATGGGCAGGCGATCCTCGGGCGGCTCGTCGAGGAACAACGCCCCCAGGGGCGTCAGGGTCCTCTTGGCGAGTGCCTCCAACTGCCGAAGCGTCGGGAGGCTCTCTCCAGCGAGCCATTGGCGGATCTTTGGCAGCGCCGGTTCCAGATCAGCGGGCGTCAGGTCAGACCGCTCCATGGCCCAATGGAGCACGCGCGGGCTGACGGTCACTCTGCTCACGGGTGTACCTCCTTCCAGGCATGGGGTGGCCCATCTACGGCGCGTCGCGTTGGTGACACGGGCCGCAGACGTGCGCCGAGGCCTCGTGTGCGAGGTGATGATACCCGCTCACGAACCTCGCCGCAACCCGGTCTGGCCCCGCTGGTCTTGCCGGCCGGGCGCGTCGGGGGCCGGGCCCCGCCCGCTTGTGCGGTGCTTCAGTCGCCCCCCTCGTGGGCTTCGTGGGGCCAAGACTTGGCGTCCGATGGGACTGCAGGGCGACGTTCGCCGCCCACTACAGTCCGCCTGCTGAAGGCGCCATTGGAGCCCAGTGCGGCACGCATGGGCCTTGCGGGCTACGCGCGTGACCACGTCAGCGCCGCCTGCGCCCTTCTGCTCCCGGCGTGGCTCCCGCCTGCCAGGGGCCCGCCGACAGCGACCTACCCTTTCCCCTTCCGCCTCTGAGCCTTCGGCGGCCTCGGCTGGCACTGGGGACACGTGTACACCGCTCCCCCCAGGAAGCTCTCCTTGACGATGGACCCCTCCCCACACGCGGGGCAGGCCTTGCCCACCGCCGCCGCGCTCAGGCGCCGCTCGTAGCCGCCCGTCTCGCCGAACAGGTCGTGCTCGTCGGTCCGTCCGCCAAGCTCGATGGCGCGCCGGATCACCTCCACGATGGACCCGTGCAACGCAAGGCGCTGAGCTTCGCTGAGCTCCACGGCACGGAGCCGCGGATGCAGGCGCGCCGCCAGCAGAATATCTTGCAGGTAGCCATTGCCGATGCCCCAGACGCCCGGCTCGGAGATCAGGAAGAACTTGATCGCCCGGGAGTCCTCGGGCTCCAGAGCCGCGAACAGGCTCTCGAAATACGCCTCCGAAAAGCCCTCGTCGGTGGCCTCCAGCGAGCGGTTCGCGTACCAGGGGTACTGCTCCAGCTCCTCGGGAGTGAAAAGCTGGCACGAGCCCCAGCCCTGCACGCTCACGGTCAGGTAGGTCTCGTCCGAGAAGTGCAGCAGGAGCTGATGCTTCTTGGGCAGCGTTTCGGCGCTGTCGTGGTACAGGATGCGCTCGCCTCCGCCGCCCAGGACGATGATGTGCCCGCCGTTGGTCCGAACGAAGATCAGCGACCCGCTGGGCTCCGCGCCCACGATGGATTGGCCCGCGAGGATCGTGGCGTACTCCTCGGGCTCTCGGTTGTAGAAAGCGAACTTGTGCGGCGCGTTGCCGCGCACGGCCGCCTCGATCTGCTTGCCCGTCAACGTCTCGGCGATCTGCCCCGCGATCGTCACCGCCTCGGGGTGCTCGATCATGACACACACCTCCACATAGCGAATACCCGCCCCAGACGGACGAGACGGGGCCCGGCGGTCTGCCCTGCAGCGTGGCGACGGCCATGCGGCGGTTCGCGAGCGGCGTGGAATTGGCCCCGGAACCCGCTCCGGACGGCCGCAGATGCCCCTATGCAGCCGTTGGGTTGGCATCTGTGACGGGCGATCCCTCACACACCGGCAGGATCAGGCTTGAAGGGTGTGCCGCCGAGTGGTGCACCGCCTGGCGGGCGGGCTGCAGCGTTACCTCGAACAGGTCGGCCCCCCCGGTATTGTGGTTGCGGTCGAAGTTGGGGAAATCGCTGCTGGTGATCTCGAGCCGGATCCGGTGCCC
>CAYRFY010000471.1:0-6637 GCA_964423635.1 uncultured Armatimonadia bacterium
GCCGGGAGATTCCTCGAGCTGCTCCCTCCGGGAGCGGACGCTCTCAGAATGACACCCTCGGCGAGGGCGGGGTTTCCGGCCGCGCTCTAGACATCTGGGGGAGGTTCCGGGGCTTTGCCCCGCCGCTTGCAGGCGTAGGTCTATCTTCCCAGACCGAACACAGGCAGAACAAAGCGCGGAGCCCCTTCTCGGGGCTCCGCGCTGTGCTTCCTCTGAGGTCCCGCGCTCCTGAGTTCCTACGCCGATGCAGGCTCGAGGCCTGCGTTCACCTTATCGTCATCCGATTGCTGCTGCGCCGGGCACGGCGGTGGCCCACTACTGAGGCCCCAGGGCCTCGATCGCCTCGGCGAGCCGGGCGCGATGCCGCTCGAGCGGGGCGGGGTCCTGCGTGTAAGACACCAGCGACGCGCTGATCGTCTCCGGCACGCGCAGGAGGGTTTCGTAGGTGGCGATCTGTGCGGCGGTCAGCTTCTCCCGCCGGGCCTCAAGCCTTCCTCTGAGCAGGGCGAGGTACTCGAAGTCCTCCATGCCGTCGCGCAGCGCCTCCCAGCGGATGCTGCTCACCGGCCCTTGAAGCACCGTCTCGGACTGCAGTCCGGTGGCGGCCTCGGGCGGGTAGAGGAACCGGCCATCCCCCACATTCCAGCGGCGCTTCTCGCCCCGTGGGGTGCCGTAGCCGTCGACCCAGCTCATCGCGTCGAGGTAGGGGTTCTGGGGCTCTTCGGGGTAGGCGGCGCTGCTGGTCCACCAGGTCGTCTCCCACAGCAGGACGCCGTCCACGTTCTCCTGCCACGTCTGCCACAGCCAGACGCGCATGTCCGTGGCGGGGCGGTCGATGAAGTTGGCGATGTAGGGGGCCTTCGGGGCGCAGCAGATGTACCAGGAGTACAGCTCGCCCGCGGCCTGGCGCGCGGCGGCAAACTGCGGGTTGTGGGTGTGCATGATCGGACACCACAGGTCGATGGAGCCCTCGAAGACGTCGGCGGCCCCCAGGTTCATGGGTACCATCCGCAGCAGGCCCGGGAAATGCTCTCCCAGCAGCCTGAGCTGGTCGAGCACGAAGTCGTAGTCCTTCTCATCCGGCTCGTCGAAGGGGTACACCACGGCCCGGCCGATGAGGCCCATGTCCGACAGGTGCGCCCGGACCTCCGTGCACCAGGCCGAAAACAGCGCGGTGTGCTCCGGCGTCCCCTGCTCGTAGCCCCCCAGCGCTCCCACCCGGCGCGAGTGGAAGGTGCCGCCCCCCAGACCGGGCACCGGAAGCACGAAGGAGCCAAAGCGATAGTCCTCCACGGCCCGCCTCATCGCCCCGTCCCACGCGTCCCAGTCGAAGGCGACGAGTTCACCGCTCAGCACACCACTATGCTCGAAGCCCCCGTCGCGGATGAGCTCTTCACCTGTCCCCGTATCCACCAGCGAGACTTCGTCCACCCACAGGGTACCGGTCTGCTCGCCCTCGGGTGTCCACGGGCAGGCGTAAAGCGACAGCCGTGCGCTGACGGCGCCTTCCGGAGGTGCTTCGAAGGTCGTCTCGGCCATCTGCCACTCCAGGCTTCCGGGGAGGTTCAGATGCTGATTGCGGTACGGGATGTGCATGCCTGCGGCATCGTGGAAAGACACCACAGCCACGGCGGGCAGGCCCGCCTCGGTGCGGTACCACAAGCGCGGCCGCAGAGGTTCTCCCGACAGGGGCAGAGAGTCTGAGTAGACCGCCTGCGAGCACGAGGTCTCGGAGGTATCTTGGACCCGCAGACAGTGCTCGCCGGCGTGGGCGCCGTCGGTCACGACTCTGCCGCCCTCCCACGGGCTGCCCGTCTGCCACTTGTAGCTCAGCGGGTCCAGGGGCGTCGGATTGTACGGGCTGATGCGGTGGCCGGCGAAGCTCTGCAGGTACTTGCCCATCACCAGGCGCTTGTCCGCCTCGGTCTTGAGGTTGTGGTAGCGCGTGACGGCGGCCGGGCTCCAGCCGAAGAGCGAGCGGCAGGTGGTGTCTTTGGGCAGCGTGAAGTCGTGCACCCGCACCTGCAGCGGGACCCGGGTCTCGAAGCCCTCGGCCCGGAGCGTCACCTCGCCCCGGTACAGCCCGGCGCGGGCGTCCTCGGGAGCGCGCGCGTTGATCCACAGGGGCTGGTTGGCGTGCGCGGCCAGGTCGATGGGCGCCGTCAGCGGAGGCAAGGGGTCCGGCCACTGCCCCGTGCAGCCCAGCTCGTCGGAGATCTGGGTGACGTCGACGTAGCGCACGCGTAGCAGCTCGATGCAGGAGGCGGGCAGCGTGTGGCCGGCCTCGGTGCGCAGCTCGCCGATCGTGGCGGTGAGCCCGCGCAGATCGCGGTCGGGGCGCAGGACAATCTGCAGGCCCTCGGTCTCATTGCGGGCCAGGGCTATTGTGGCGGCGCTGCCCGTAGCCGTCGGCGCCGGGCGCCCGCGACTGACCTTCCATCCCGAGGCGGCCCACCAGACCGCCACACCGGGATCGGCGCAGGGCAGCGCCTCGCCGTAGTGGGAGGCGTGCAGGACGCTCACCCTCCGTTCCGCGGCAAGCTGTGTCTGGGAATCCGGCCCCAGGGTGAAGAGGAGCCGGTAGAGTCCGGGGCGCAGCACCGGGGAGGGGATGACGATCTGCGCCGAGGCGCCCGGCCCCAGCTCCCGGGCCTCCCCGGTGGAGGTCTCCGCGGCGCCGTCCTCCCCCGTGATCTGAAGCGTCGGGAGGATGCGGACCGCGGTCTGCCCACGGTTGGTCACGCTCGCTGTGAAGCTTTGGCCCTCGGCGTCGGCCGTCGCCGGCTCTACCACGAGCGCAGGGTCCTCCCTCAGCACGGAGAGGCAGGTCGTGGCCCCCGTCACGTTGGGGCCCGCCGCGTCCAAAGTCGCCCTGTATTCGTAGCCCGTGCACTGGAAGAACACCGGCTGCCCCGCCCCGGCGACCACACAGCGGAGCCTGATCCAGACCGCCTCCGCCGGGAGCATGTCGGCGGGCACTTCAAAGCTCGGCCCCGTGTCCTCCCGGCCGATCGTGCCCAGGAGCCGGTAGTCCGCCCCGTTCACCGAGGCCTCCACCGCCAGCTCCAGGTCGGTCTGTTCGTGGAACCACGCCGTGGGCTTGACGGTTGCCGAGACCTGTCGCCGGCCGGCCACCTCGTGACGGTAGACCACACAGTCGTCGGCCGAAGAGAAGCGCCAGCGATTGTCGTGGAAGTCCGCATCGTAGCCGGCCAGCGGCCGGCTGATGGTGCGACTCACCTGCAGCGGGGCAATGAATGTGTGCTGTTCGCCGCTGATGGCTTCGCCCTCGCCGAGGGTCACGCCCTCTTGCTCCACGTGTGAGAGCTTCACCGGGTGCAGCGCGACGGCGTCGTACTCCAACGTCCCCTCCAGCATCCACTGGCCCAGGGTGACAGCGCTCAGGGCGCGGTCGGCCGCGGTAGGGGCCACGAACCGCATGGACAGTTCCTGCCACGGCTCGCCGGGCACTGCCGCCGGCGACACGACGCGCACGGAGAAGGCAGGTCCCACCAGCGCATAGGCACCGCCCGCCGCGCCCTGTGGGCGATAGCGGTACCGCACGCGCAGCTCGTAGATCCCGCCGGGCTCAAAGGCGATGGGGGCGCTGACGCAGCTTCCCTCGCCCGAGATGGCGATGAAGCGCGCGCCATCGGCCGCGTCTCCCTCGGCCCAGCGGCAATCGCCCTTCAAAGTCCAGCCCTCCGCCGCCTCCGCCCCGGCCTCGAAGGACGCGTTGGGGATCGAGATAGGCTGTGTCGCGCCGTCGACGGCCGACACAAGCAGCGTGATGCTCAGCAATAGACCGGCGATCCGGCTCATGGCGGTCCCTCCGGGTGCCCAACTTGTGGCGGGTGGGGGTCTTGCGCTTTACCGGGGTGGTTCGTCGACCGGAGCCCCGCCACCTACCGACGACGGGGAGCGGGCCGGGACGGAGCCGGGGGGCGGGGCCACGACGAGCAAGGGCGACGACGCGCGAGGCCGGGCTCTTCACCTTTCATGACTCGCCCGTGGCAAAGGCAGGCGCGGAGCCCCTTTCGAGGGCCTCCGCGCCGTGATTCCTCTGAAGTTTGGCTCTCCTGAGTGCCTAAGCCGATGCACGCTCGAAGCCTGCGTCCATCTCATCGTCCTCGAACTGCTGCAGCGAGAGACTCACCCCCTGCGGCGATGCGGCCGGCTTTGCTCTCGGTCGGGGCCGGGGATCGCCGGGCACGGCGGCGGCGACGGTTTCGTGCTCGCGGAGGCGGAAGAAGCCCACCGCTTTCGTCAGATCGCCCGACTGGTCGGACAGGCCCTCGCTGACGCGGCTCATCTCCTCGGCCACCGCCGCGTTTTGCTGGATCACGCTGTCCAGCTCCTGCACGGCCGTGGTGATCTGCGATACCCCATTGGCCTGCTCGCGGCTGGAGGCGCTGATCTCCTGGACCAGCTCGGCGGTCTTCTGGATATCGGGGACGATCTGCTCCAGGAGCTTGCCCGCGGACAGGGCGACCTCCACGCTGCTGCCGGACAGGGCGCTGATCTCCTGAGCCGCGGCGCCGCTGCGCTCGGCAAGCTTGCGCACCTCGGAGGCCACGACGGCGAAGCCCTTGCCGTGCTCGCCGGCCCGGGCCGCCTCGATGGCCGCATTCAGCGCCAGCATGTTGGTCTGCCTGGCGATCTCCTCGATGATCCCCGTCTTGTCGGCGATCTGTTTCATGGCCTCGACGGTCTTTTCCACCGCGACGCCGCCGTCGGCGGCATCCTGGGCCGCCCGCAGGGCGATGGCCGTGGTCTGCTGCGCGTTGTCGGCATTCTGGGCGACGGTGCTGTTCATCTCCTCCATGGAGGTGGAGACTTCCTCCACATTGGCGGCCTGTTCGGTGGCGCCCTGGGAGAGTTGCTCCGCGGAGGCGCTGACGGTCCCGCTGCCTGTGCTCACCTCGGCGGAGGCCGCGGCCACCTGGGTCAGACTGGTATTGAGATTTTCCAGGGCCTTACTCAGGCTCTGGGAGAGCACGTCGCGATCCGAGCGCGGCCTGGCGTCAACATCCAGCCGCCCCTCGCTGAGGGCATCGATCAGCTCGGCGATCTCCTGCACGTAGGCCACCGCGGTCTGAAGGCTCCTATTGAGTACATCGCGCTCTGAACGGGGATTGGCATCGACATCCAGCTCGCCCTGGCTGATGGACTGCAGGGCCCCGGCCACCTCGCGCACGTAGGCCACCGCGGTCTGCAGGCTCTTATTCAGCACATCGCCTTCGGAGCGGGGGCGCGCGTCAACATCCAGCTCCCCCCGGCTGACGGAGGACAGCGCGCCGGCCACCTCGCGGATGTAGTCGATCAGGTCGCGGAAGGCCTGAGCCAACACCCCCGTCTCATCTCCCGACCGGTGGGCGATCTGCTGCTCGATATCCCCTTTGGACACCCTCGAAGCCACCTGAGCCATCAGTCCCATGGGCACGGTGATCCCGCGGGCCAGGACGAGCCCCAGGGCGATGGCGGCCAGGAGGCCGAGGAGCGTCGCCGTCAGCATGACCATCATGGCGCGGCGGCCGTCGGCACGGGCCTCCGCCCCGCGGGCGGCGGCGTACTTGACCTTGGCATCCACCAGCTTGGTCATGGCGTCATTGCACTTGACGTAGTCGTCGCGGGCGGCCAATGAAGCCGCCACGGACTTGGCCACCAGCGCCTCATAGCGCCGGTCCGAAAACGCCACACCCGAGGCGGCCAGTTGATCCCTGCGCCGCTCCAGCTCTATCACCCCGGACTGCGCGCCCTGCCAGTTCTCCCACACGCCCAGGAACTCATCCCACTGCTTCTGCTCGTCGGAGCCCTTCTTGGTCTCCTCGTAGGCCTCGAAGTGCTCCGCGGCTTCGGCCAGCGCCGAGGTGACCACGCCGTGCAGGTCGCTGCGGAGCTTGGGATCCGTCGCTCCGGGGTTCACCAGGGTCCGCTCGCCTGCCACCGACCAGTAGAGGCACGCGCGGACCGCCTGGAGGCGATTTACGGAGGGCAACTGATTCTCGGCGATGTCCGCCATCTCGCCCTGCAGCCTGGCGACGCTCTTGTACCCGACGATCCCCGTCGCCGCCCCGATGAGGGCGACCACCACGAAGCCACCGATGAGCTTGGGGCCGAGCCTGAGGTTCCTGAGCATGGTGCTTTTCACTCCAATCTTTGGCATGGTAGGGCAGTCGATACTGCCGTCCTCGCTTGCGGGCTCCGGGTGAAGGCGGGCAAACAGGGATGGTGGCCATCGGGCCACCGGAGAATCGCCACCTGCCCCGTGCTCCAGCGGAGCATGTTACCGTCAGCCAGAACCTGAACGCGTCAGTCCACGGCCTACGTCAGGATAGATCGGCCACGGTCACGATGATCCGAAGGCATTGTTACCATATTTTGGTAACAAAACCGAAGTTGATTTGCGCAGCCTCAACCAGAGGGGGTGCATGGGGGGTGTGACCTGCGGCGCGGGTCGCGCGCACGGGTACAATAGGTTCGGGGTGACGACGCCGTTGGTGCCGTCCGACCGGCCAACGGCGGCGGACTGGAAACTCAGATTGTGCGGGTTACTGGCAGGCCCCGGCTCACGTCGCCTCACCCCCCAACCCCCCTCTCCCTTACTCGCCGATACGACCGGCGAGACGGGAGGAGG
>CAYRFY010000472.1:0-6607 GCA_964423635.1 uncultured Armatimonadia bacterium
GCGGCTCCGCGAGCCGCCGGGAGAAGGTGGAATGGAGGGCGGCACGGGGCGCTAGACACATACGTCGGCCGGACCTGGGTTCAGACCGTCGATTGAGGTCGGCCAGCGCTCCGGGCCAGATCGTCCAGTTCTCTCTCGGCTCTGGCGGCCTCGGCGGCTCGGGGCCAGCGTCGCGGAATCAGCTCCAGGTATCTGCGCGCCAGGTCGAGATCCTGCTTGCGGTACCTGGCCACCAGGCCGGCCTGCAGCGCCGCCGCCGGGGCCTGGGGCGATGAGGGGTGGGCGGCCAGGACGTCGCGGCAGGCGAGGATGGCGGTATCGTAGCGCCCGGCGCGTTCCAGCACCTGCCCCATGCGTACCAGCATGTCCGGGGGGTAGAGGGCTGCGTCGTAGCGGCCGCGCATGTACTCGAACTCGGCGGCCGCTTCCTCGAGCTGTCCGTGCGCGACCCACACCTCAAGCGCCCGACCCCAGTGCCTCGCGGCCCTCTGCGGTTCGCCGTTGGCCTGGTAGGTCCGGGCCGCCTGAGCGCGCAGCTCGGCGTCCGCCGGGTCGTTGCGGAGGTGCTTTTCGGCCTCCCGCAGGGCGGTGAGTTGGGCCCCGGACTGGAACAGGTCGTCCACGTGCTCCCGATGCTCCTCCGTCACGCCTTCCTTGAAGGACCCCCCGGCGAAGGCCCAGATGGCGCCGGCGAAGAACCCGCCCACATGGGCCCAGTGCGCCGTGCCGCCATCGGAGTTGCCCAGGCTGAGGAGTCCGGAGCCCAGGTCGATGACGAAGTACATGATGGCCGTCCACAGTGCGGAGAGCTCGAATGTGCCCATGCGGAAGAGGATGAAGTACCAAAACTGCACCCGGACCTTCCGATAGCGCAGGGCGAAGAGCGCGACGACCCCCATGATCGCCCCGGAGGCGCCCAAGAGCGGTATCTCCAGCATGTCGGCCGGTCCCATGGCACAGATGCCTGTGTGGAGAA
The DNA here is from genome assembly GCA_964423635.1 of uncultured Armatimonadia bacterium. Taxonomy (GTDB): domain Bacteria; phylum Armatimonadota; class Zipacnadia; order Zipacnadales; family JABUFB01; genus CAYRFY01. Next base: position 977 of record CAYRFY010000472.1, read on the forward strand.
GGTCGGAGCCCACCCCTGCGGACAGATAGACCAGCAGGTACCGTTTGACGCCCAGAGCGTTTTCGGCATGGCCGCCGAAGACCCACAGGAACACCATGTTCCCCGCCAGGTGCATGAATCCGGAGTGAACGAACATGGAGGAGAGCAGGGTGAGGGGGTTGGGGGCGGCGGGGACGAAGCCGAGGGCGAAAGGGTCTATGGCCCCGCCGAGCTGGAGCATGAACACCAGCACATTGGCGGCGATGATGGAGGTCGTGGCGACCGGGAATCGATCGTGTTCGCGGGCGGTTCCGTAGGGGAAGAACACCGGGCGCTAACCTCCGCTGGAGCCCATGGCAGTGGGGCCGTGCGGCGTGCGGCGGCGACGAGATGCGTCAGGGCGTGGTGGGCCCCAGCTCCGTATAGAGACAGGCCCGGACCCTACCGCGTTGCCCGAATGAGACGGAAGGCCAATAGCTCCGAGGCCAGCCTGAGGTTTGCGTTGCCCCGCAGATGCTTCCGCGTGACCTCGATATCCTCGCATACCGTGCGGGCCTTGGCCGCATCGACCTTGCCCGCCGCGTCCTGCAACTCAGAGGTCCTGTCGGCATTGACGATCAGGGCCGAGTTGCCCCCGGCCGACAGCAGCGCCAGGTCGCGGAACCAGGTGAGCAGGATGTCGAGGATATCGTTCATGCGGGTGCGCTTGACCCGGTCGGGGCTGGCCTTGAGAGCCCTTTCGGCGAACTCGGTCTCCTCGGTGGCGAGCCACCACTCCTCGGCCATGTCCACCAGACGCTCACCGATCATCATGCCCTCGAACCACTCGCGACCCGGCAAGGATGCGGCCAGGTCCAGGAGACGCGACCGGATCTGCAGCACGCCCCCATGCTGGAGCAGTCGGATCGCGGCCCCCACTCGGCCGCCTGACAGCGCCACCACGGAGCGCAAAGCGCCGCGGTCGGCCTCCGGGAACCTCTGAGCCAGGGCCTCCCCGGCCTCGGCCAAAGGCGACGGATGGAAGGTCAGCACCTGGCAGCGGGAGATGATTGTGGGCAGCAGGCCGCTGAGGTTCTGGGTGGTCAACACGAGGGTGGTATCCCCCGGCGGCTCCTCCAGCGTCTTGAGCAGGCGGTTGGCCGAAGCGACGTTCATCTTCTCGGCCGAGGAGATGATGAACACCTTCCGCCGGGCTTCGGTGGCCTTGAGATTGGCCTCACCGATGAGTTGACCGATCTGCTCGGTGGTTATCAGTGAGCCCTCGAAGGTGGTATCCTCGGCGGCGCCGTCCTCGCTTTCGGTCTGGACCTTGGCCAGCGGCCGGATGAGGTGGATGTCCGGGTGTCGGTCCTGCTCGATGCGGGTGCATGCCGAGCATTCGCCGCAGGACAACACCTCCTCGGGGCTCTGCCAGGTGGCGCTCTGGGCGCAGTTGACGAGTTTGGCGAACTCGTGGGCAACCAGGGTCTTGCCCACGCCCTCGGGGCCGACGAACAGGTAGGCCTGGGGCACGCGGCCGGAGAACACAGAACGGCGCAGGACCGAGAGCGGGCGCCGGTGCCCGATCACTCCGCAGGCAGCCATCAGCAAGCACCTTCCGGGATCGCCACGATCACGGAGGAGAAGACCTCCTCCGGTGAGCGGTCGGCGTCGATCACCACCGCCGCCTGGGCGCACCGGGCCACCTGTCGGAAGCCCTCGCGCACCGCCTCATGGAACTGCAGGGACTTTTGTTCGATGCGGTCGGCCGGGACGCTTTGCTGCCCGGAGAACTTGCGTGCCCAGCCCACGCGCGGGTCGGCATCCAGGACGATGAGCAGGTCCGGCTCGAGCCCTGCCGTGGCCACCCGGTTCACCTGCTGCACCGTGGCCACTCCCAGGCCGCCGGCGTGGCCCTGGTAGGCCAGCGTGGCGGATGAGAAGCGGTCGCACACCACCCATGCTCCGCGTTGCAGGGCCGGAGCGATCACCTGTCGGCAGTGCTGGGCCCTGGAAGCGCAAAACAGCATCAGCTCGGCCAGGGGGTCCATCTCCGGGTAGGCCGGGTCCAGAATCAGCTTGCGGATCGCCTCACCCACCGGCGTGCCCCCGGGTTCATGGGTCAGGACAACCTCGTGGCCCTCGGACCGCAGATATGCGGCCAGTTTCCGCGCCTGAGTGGACTTGCCACACCCCTCAACGCCGTCGAGCACGATGAATCGGGGGGTCATGAGGCGTCCTCGGCGGGGAGGATCTTGATCCGGCGCCTGGGATCGTGCCCCACGCTGCGCGACTGGAGGTTGTGCTTGGCGATGACCTCGTGCTGCAGCCGGCGGATGTAGGGATTCTGGGGCAAGAGCTCCACGGGCTCGCGGTCCCGCAGGACCCTCTTGGCGCCCTCCTCGGCCTCCTTCACCGCGAACTGCTCCTGGGCCACCTTGGAGCCTCCGAAGGTGAGTCTGACGGCCTCGGCGATCTGCGTGTACGTATCGCTGCGCACCCCGACGATCTTCGCGTCGCCCGGCGAGCGCATGAGTTCCTTGGCCTCGCGGTCACCGGTGAGGGCGAAGACGATGTCGGCGTCTTCGTGATTGCGCACCACCACCGCGGGCGCCCGCTGCTCGTATAGCGCGCGCTCCAGCTTTCTCCTGCCGATTCCCAGGGCGTACACGTGCTGGATCTCCGGGGCATCGGCGCTCTGCCGCATCTGGCGCTCGACGATCTTGATCTCATCTTCGGCATCCGGGTCGAAGGGGCCCTGGGTCTCGATCTCCGAGGTCCGGCGGCTGGTGACGACTTCGCCGTCCTCGCCCCGCTCGCGCACCTCGGCGCTTACGGGAAGCCCCAGCAGCAGGCGGTCCACATCGGTGGCGACGTCGAAGTGCACCGCCAGTCTGGCGATGTCCTCGATCTCGATGATGGTGTCGAAGGTGGGCGGGGCTTTGCGCTCGAGAACGGTCTTCTGTGTGCCCCGGCGGCGGGCCTCGTCGTCGCCGAGGGTGACGGCCTGGATGCCGCCCACCAGGTCGGAGAGCGTGGGATTGGACATCAAGTTCGTCACGCTGGTCCCGTGGGCGGTGCCGATGAGCTGCACGCCGCGCTCGGCGATGGTGCGGGCCGCGGCGGCATCGGCGTCGGTGCCGATCTCGTCGATCACCACCACTTCCGGCATATGGTTCTCCACCGCCTCGATCATCACATCATGCTGCTGCTTGTTGTTGGGCACCTGCATGCGCCGCGCATGGCCGATGGCGGGATGGGGGACATCCCCATCTCCGGCGATCTCGTTGTTGGTGTCCACCACGATGACGCGGCGATTGGCCTCGTCGGCGAGGATCCGGGCCACCTCGCGCAGTTTGGTGGTTTTTCCCACGCCGGGCCTGCCCAGGAGAAGGATGTTGCGGCCGGTATCGACCATATCACGGATGATATCTACCGTGCCGAACACGGCCCGCCCGACCCGGCAGGTGAGCCCCACCACCTCGCCCAGTCGGTTGCGCATGGCCGCGATGCGGTGTAAGGTGGCTTCGATGCCTGCGCGGTTGTCACGGTCGAACTCGCCGACGCGCTCTACGACGTACGCGATGTCGTCGCGCGTCGCGGCGGCCTCGGAGAGGTACTCGAAGCCCATGGGGAACCGGGCCTCCACGGGGCGCCCGAGATCGATGACGACCTCGAGCAACTCACTGAGCCGCTCGTGCCCGGTGAGTTTGTCCTGGGCCTCAAGAGGGAGGATCTCCAGGAACTTGGCGATGTCGTCGGTCACTGTTGAGCTGTCTTCGGGCCTATTCATCAGAGGAGCCACGCCGCCGCCCGTATCGGAGCCCGGCCGGGAGTGCCTCCGGGTGAGTTCAGGGCACACGCCTGTCTCGCCTGCCGGAGTGCAGCGCCAGGCACCCGCCGGGGCCTGTGGGGGTATATGAGATCATGACAATCGGGGACGTCTCACTACAGCCCAGAGTATAGAGCAACCCCCCGTGGATGGCAAGGAGCCGGGAGGCCCTGATTAGGTCCCACAACGGCTCTGGCCGCGACCGTGAGGGACGCCGGTCGGCTGTGAGCGGGAGGGGGCTGCTCAATACCGGGCCGCGGTGGCCGATACTGACATAAGGGTTGCGTGACCGCGGCCGGTCGGCAGTTCGGTGGAGACGCGTGCCGGCCGGCCCATTGCGGCGCGCTCCCCGCCTGTTGTCGTCCATCCCCGTCCAGCCTATAGGGTCTGCGGGTGGCATGGTGCCAACGGTGAGTGCGCGGACCTGTGGGTAGCCAGTGCCGTCCTGGATCTGAGAGCGTCCGCTCCCGGTGGGAGCAGCTCGAGGAATCTCCCGGGATACGGCGAGATTGCTCGCCCAAGCGGCACAAGCCAGAGCCTGCGCCGCCCGGGCTTGTGACGCAGGCGCTCCAGGATGACGTCCTAGCGGCAGGCCCGGCTTTTCGGCCGGACTTCCAGGCACGTGAGGTGAAAGCAGATGCGTTGTCCATCCGGAGAAGGCGTGATACGGCCATCGAGCTACTCCAGGTCCGGGTTGCTGTGGGCGGCGATCATCCTCTGGCTCCTCGTTGGTGTGCCCGGCTGGGCGGACCCTTCGCTGGTCGTGGGCATCTTCCAGGAGGGCGGCCAGACGCTGATCTGCGTTGACGTTCCGGGGCGGCCACCGGCGGTGTTACCCGCGGAAGCCCGGGTGCCGCTGCCGGGACCGGATGCCGCCGACGGAGCCGCGGCAGTGCTGCCCAACGTGCCCGCCTTCACCTGGTGCTACGGCTGTTCGGCCACCTCCGCCGCCATGATGGCGGGCTACTACGACAACCTCCCCACCGGACAGTACGCCAACATGTACACCGGTCCGGCCAACGGCGGCGTGTGCCCCCTGAACAACGAGACGGTCTGGGGCCACACAACCTACCCTTCGGTCACCTGCGGCGAATGCCCCATCAGCGCCACCCATCAGGGCATCGACGGTCGCCTGACCAAAGGCTCGGTGGATGATTACTGGGTCGACTACGGCAGCACCGCGGCCGATCCGTACATCGGCAACTGGGACGAGCACTCGCCCCTGGAGAGCACCGGCGATTTCATGGGCACCAACCAGAGCAAGTACGCCTGCAGCGATGGGTCCACGAAGTTCTTCTATAGTCTCAACGGTGCCCGGCTGTACGACTACTCCGGGTGCGAACCCACGTATAGGGACGGCTGCCACGGCATGCGTCTGTTCGTGGAGTCCAGGGGCTACACCGTGCCGGCGTACGGGAACTACAACCAGTTGATCCCGGGCGGCGCGGCTGTGCTGGGGCAGGCCCCCAACGCGACGGGATTCACCTTCGAGGATTACAAGGCGGAGATCGATGCCGGCCGCCCGGTGATGATTCAGATCGCCGGCCACAGCATGGTCGGGCGCGGGTATGACGAGACCGGCGGCGCACAGACGCTGTATATCCACAACACGTGGGACAACACCTATCATACCATGACCTGGGGTGGTACCTACTCGGGCATGCAGCACTACGCCGTGGCCGTGCTGCAGTTGCCGGTTGATCCCGAGAGCCGGCAGCCCGACCTGCTCATTCACGATGGGTCCGGCTATCTCGGTGACGCCGTGTACAACACCACAGGCGCCTCCCAGACCCACGCCGAGACCGTGGACCGAGACACCACCGCCACCTATCTGGTGAAGC
>CAYRFY010000473.1:0-6567 GCA_964423635.1 uncultured Armatimonadia bacterium
CCGACGAGCACGGCGCGGAGGTTGCTTCGGGGGCGGCGACACGGCCCGGCGGCGATCCCGCCTTGCGGGACGTTCACGAACGGCGTGATCGCGACCCCAGAACTTGATTCATCTGTGCACAAGTCGGTGCACATAGGCATCTAGAGCCCCCCGGCGCTCCCGGTGTTTCATAGGCCCTTTCCCCACTCCCAGGAGGTCCGCCATGTACGGAATCGCCGCCGCGCTCCTCTGCTTCTGCGCTGCCTTCTCCTGCGCCGCAACCATCACGGCCACGGATGCCGGCTGGTCACTTGCCAACACCCACTATCGCATCGTCGTGGACACCACCAACGGGCTTGCCCTGGCGTCGGTGCAGAATCTGGCTCTGCCCGATAGCCATCAGGAGATGCTGTTAGAAAGCGGCCTGCGAGCGGCGTTCGAGCTCCGCGTCCCCGACGGCGGCGGCCCCGCGAGGTACCTGTCTTCCGACCTGCGTGTCGACACGTCGCGCGTGGAAAGCGGCGAGGGTTTCTCGACGCTGGTTCTCGGCCTGCACCCGGCGCAGGAGGGGCCCCTGGCCCGTGCGGAGCTGCGGATCGAGGTGGACGACAGCCCCCAGAGCCTGTGGAACCTGCAGTTCACCTGCCGCAATGCGGGGGAGGCGGCCGTGGCCCTGCCAATCCTCGACGGCCTAGCGGCCGGCGACGTTCGGGACGTCACCTACGTCTGGCCCCATTGGGCCGGAGTGCTCAATGATGTGCCCATCGAGGCTCTCACCTACTACGGCCAGTACGCACGGATGCAGGTGATGGGCTTTTCCGGAACGGTGGATGGCGCCATGGGCGGGCTGAGTGTGGTGTGCAGGGATACCTCGCTGCTTCGCAAGAGCTTCGAGCTGTCCAAACGTGTTCCAGGCCGGGAGGGGCTTGCCATCGCGCACCGCTACGGCCTCCCGTACTGGGAGGGCGCCCGCTGCGAGCAGGGGATGGCGCTGTGCTGCTACTATCCAGAGGTTTCCGTTCAGCCCGGTGAGACGGTGCGCATGCCGCCGGTGGCGATTGGGGTGTTCGCCGGCGACTGGAGGCAGGTCCTGGCCAACTACCGCGCCTGGGCGAAGAGCTGGTGGCGCCCCCACGAGCGCCCCGCCGTCCGCGATACGTTCTATTACGGTCTGCCAAACCTGTACGCCAGGCAGTCGCTGCCCGAGGCACTGGAAGAGGTGCCGCGGCTGCGGCGCTACGACTGCTGCCAGTTCATGGTTCAGGCCAGGCACGTGAACGGAGTGTACGACTACCGGCCGGACTTCGGGCTGGAGGGGCTGCGGCAGTACGTGGCCGCCCTTCGCAACGCGGGGCTGTCCACCTGCCACTACGTGGAGGGGTACATCGCTCACGAGACCTCACCGGTGTACCGGGAGCACGGCATGCAGTGGCGCCAGATGCACGGCGAGCAGGGGGTGAAGGCCTTCGCCAATGAGGCGATGTGCCTGGCCTGGGAGCCATGGCACGGCTTCCTGGCAAAGACCTCGGCCCGCCTGGCCCGCGAGCTGGGACTGGACGTGATCTACCTGGACGAGCTGGGGTTCGGCACCCTGGACAAGGCGCGCTGCGACAATCCGCTGCACGGGCACTCGGGGCGCCTCATCGGCCTGAACGGCGTGCGCGAGCTGGTACGCGCGGTGCGCTCCGAACTGGACAAGGCCACCCCGCAGGTGGGCCTGTCCACCGAGGGGCCGGCCGTGGACCTCCTGCTCGATGAGTTCGACAGCGTCCTGGATTACGGCTGCCGCCAGCGGTTCCAAAACCCCGCCCTGTACCGCGCCCCCGTGCACCTGCTGCGCTTCGTCTTCCCGGACTTCAAGTTCATCGATCTGCCGACAGGCACGCCTGAGGAGCAGATTGTCCAGTTGCGCGAGGTGGTATTCAACGGCAATGGGGCGGAGGACTACCTGGACGGGACACCTCACGCGGCGGAAGCCGAGGGCCTGATGCAGGTGCTGCGCCAGAGCCGCGACGCCTTCAAGAGCCTGCAGGCCACTGCGCTTGTGCCCACGACGCACGACGGCGTGTACGCCAACCTCTTCCCCACTCCTGCCAAGACGCTGATCACCGTCTACAACACCAACGACTATCGGGTCGCGGGCGCCCTGGTTCCGGTTGAGGAGAGCCCCGACACCCACTGGGTCGACATGCTGGCCCATCGCTCGGTGTCGCTGGACCGCGGGAGCGCCGTGCTGGACCTGCTCCCGCAGCAAGTGGCGGTGATCGCCGGCCTGCCGCGAGCCGTGGAGCTTGAACAACAAGGCCTTCGCTACAGGGTATCGGCGCCGGAGGGCACGAGGCTGCAGCTCGTGCGGCTGAATGACGAGGACCTACCCACGGAGGCGCACACGGTCGAGCCGCTTCCCGCCGAGCTCGACCTGGCCTCCGCCACCGGGCAGGGCGCCCACCGCGTGGCCCTGCGGCTGTGGTCGGCCAATGCCGTCACCGATGTGGTGGAGCTGCCCAGAGTGCAGGATGTGGACATTGCCCGCTTCTGCAAGGTCAGCGCGGCCGGTCCCGCCGAGGGAGAGACGGCTCCCGACCCCGGGGCCATGGTCGATGGGAACCCGGGCACCATCTGGCCCCACCCGTGGAATGCCGAATGGCCCGCCTGGGTGCAACTGGACTGGCAATCACCCCAGAGCATCAACTTCGTGCGGATCCGCGCCTCTGAGGCGGTGTACATGCCCCTGGAGTACCAGATCGAGACCTCCGCCGACGGCGCGGCATGGGAGGTGGTGGCCCGTGAGCAGCGGGAGAAGGGACGCGCGCAGATGGTCCAGACGTCGACCTTCGCCACCACGACGGCCCGGCACCTGCGCGTTGTCTTCACGAAGGGGTCGCACTGGGCCGGCCGCGCGGACATCGCCGACATCCAGGTGCGACTGGTCCGGCGGGAGCGTGACCGCCCTTCGTCTGCCCCCCGCGCTCTATCTCACTTCCTCAAGCTCGATGTCGTCGAACCACGCCACATTGTCCTTGCTGAAGTTGTACAGGTAGATCGCCGTGCTCCGCGGATTGGCGTGAGTGCGGAATGTCGTCTCCAGCGTCTCCCACTCGCCGACCTTCTGCGCGTTCAGCGCCGCCGAGCGTGTGAACTGGCTACCTTCCTCGTACTCGACCACATGCGCCCCCACACCCCCGGCCTTCATTGCTTTGAGTGATACCCGGAAGCGGTACTCACAGTCGGGCTTCACCGGGGTCAGCAGGGAGACATGGCTCAAAGGTGCGGTGGTCTGATCCAGGCGGATGCAGGCCGTGCCCTCAAAGGGGTCTTCCGCGGACGGCGGTGCGCCCCAGTAGGACAGGTACCCGTCCTTTACCTCCTCGAAGTCCCCGTTGACAAGGGGCGGGGCCAGCATGACCCAGGTGTCGGCCGAGCCACCCTCCCATGCGACCTGTGCCTTCGCCCGGGCCCAGTGCTTCAGACTCGCGAGGCCCGTGTCGTCGGTGAACGCCACACGGCGCAGATACGGCCCGTCGTGCGCGGGAGCCTGCTCGTGCGGAGCGTAGGCCTCCGGCCAGTCCACAGACCACCGCAGCCCTGCGGGTACCCCCAGGGGACAAAAGACCGACAGCATGGCCCCGTCCTGCCCGGGCTTTGTGATCTGCTCCAGCCACGGAACGGCGGCCAGGGCCGGGTCGACGCCGGCGACGATCACCGCCGCCGAGACGGCCTCCGCCGGCACCGCGAGCCGCGCACGTGGCCCCGAGCCCACCTGAAGCGCCTCCACGCGCCCGTCGAGACGAAACAGGTGGCCCGTCTTCGCCCCACCGATGGGCGACAGGTCCACCTCCACAGTGGCACCCTGAACGGCGTTTTCGTTCATCATGGTGATGGCAAGAATGCGGTTATCGCCATCGGTGCGGCAGAAGGCCCGGGCCTGCACCTGAGGGTCGGAGACGCTGATTCCGACGGTATCGCGAAACACCGCGGGCCAGTCGATGAAGGGCTTGATGCGACGGCGCAGATTGATGATGCGCTTGACCCGTTGATCGTAGCCGTGGATATCAAACCGCTCGCCGTCGAGGAACACGCGATAGGCCTTCTGCGGGTGAGTGAGCTTCCAGGTGGTGTTGGAGAAGCCGTCGACCAACAGATAGCCGGGGAAGGTGTAGCGGAACACGTTGGGATTCATCGTGGCGCCGGACATGAGGTGGAAGCCGTTCCACTGGCCCAGCACGTCGGAGCAGCCCTCGATCGCCGCCGAGTAGTCGGGGTTGATCTGGCGCCCTTCGGCGAGGACGGTCTTGAGCACATCGGCACAGCCCCTGGCCCAGTGATTCTGCCCCTGATGGCCGTGGCGCTCGTTGAAACAGCGGAAGGGGCCACCGCGGCCCATGACGTCCCAGTAGAACCCGTCGGCCCCGTACTCCCTGGCGTAGACGTCAATGGCCCAGCGGCGCATCCACTCCTTCCAGCCGGGGGCATCCAGGCACATGATGCGCTCGGCCATCTCCGGGTGCTCGGTGGGTGGCGTGCCACCCGGCCTTTCCACCAGGGCGCTTTCGTAGTAGAAGTCCAGGCCGGGCGGCCGGTACTCCGGAGGCACATCGGAGCGTCTCCCGCTGCCGAAGTCATCCGAGATGGACAGGCTCGGGGTCCAGCGCTCGTACAGATAGTAGAACATCACGTGCCCGTCCTCAGCATGGATCGCGTCCACGGCGGACTTGAGCTGCTCGGGGGTGCCGAACTTCGGGCTGGGATGCAAGAAGGTCATCGGGTGGGATTTGCGGTTGCCCTCCGCATCGAACCACATGTTGTCGATGCCCTGGCCCTGCACATGCAGATAGTCGATGCCCATCCACTGCGCACTGCGGAACACATCCGGGATGCGCCGGAACTCGATCCCGTTCTGTACGCCCATGAGCACCCAGCCATTGGCCTCGTGCATCCATTGCGGCACATCCGGAGGCTGCATCCAGCTCTCGGCCCAGGCGCGGTAGCGGTCGGCGCCGGCGTGCCAGTCGCCCTCATGCACCGCGAGCACGCTCTCGGGGCATTGCCAGGTCTCGCCGGGCTTCACCACGATCTCCCGGGTGAGCGACAGGTCGAAGGCCGGGCCGGGTGCAGGCAGGGCCATGAGCCGCGTGGCGGTGCATGTCTCGTCGTGGGTGGCCAGGTACAGCCCGCCGCGCTCGCCGTACAGGTCCATCCAGCCCATCACGCCCCGCCCCGGCCAGGCGGTCTGGCAGCCGGTGGACTCGGTGGCATCCGGCACGATACGACCGCATACGTAGGGATCGACGAGGGTGAGGCGCTCCGTATTCTGGGCGGGCATGGCATCGTAGATCATGGGCAGCTCGAAGGACAGTAGAGGTCGGTCGGTGGCGTTGTGGACGGAGCCGGTGAAGGTGGCCGCGCCGTCGTCCGACAGGGCCACGTTCACGGTGACCACAAGTCTGCCGAGGGAGTACTGGAGCCTGGCGGCCCGCTCTTCATCCTGCCGCAGCTCGATGAGCCTGGCCTCGGTGAAGGGCAGCTTCTCATAGCCCAGGCCGTCTTCACCGAGCAGTTCGGCACAGAACAGCGGACGGCGCTGCCCGACCTCGGCGTAGGTCTCGCCGGTGGCCAGGTTCTCGATGCCGCACAGGGCGCCGGTCTCGCGATCCAAAGTCAAGCGGAGGGACCCGCCGGTGAGAGCCACGCGATCCTCGGGGGGCGCGGTGCCCAGCCGCGGCCTGCGGATGATCTGCAGCTCGAAGTCGTCCAGGTAGAAGTCTGTGGCTTCGCCGCCCTGGCTGAGCCAGACGTTGTACGTCCCCGGCTGGGCGCAGCGCAGGGTCAGGTCGGCCCGTGTCCAGTCGGTGCCGGAGAGCACCCAGCGCCCCTCGAAGGACGTGCGTCCGATGCCGGCGACGATGCTGCCGCTGCCCTTGACGTCATACCAAAAGGACAGGCAGATCAGGTCGCCGGGCTCGAAGGCACCGAGAGAACGGGACGTGCCTTCGTAGTTGCCACCCATGGTGTCCTTGTTGTCGGTAACCACATGCAGCGACTGCATGCCGGTACGCGCATGGTCGCTCTTTTCGACGGACAGGGGAGTGCCGTAGACATGCCAGGGGCCGAGTCCCTCGGCCTCCATGTCATGGTCTTCGAGAACCTGGCAAAGGGAGGCCCTGCACAGGAGGAGGCAAATGAAGAGAACCATTGGGCGCACGTGGATCACCTCTTCTGGGGTCATGGGGCAAGGCGTGGGGGGCGCGGGTCTCGCGGTCCGGCCGAAAAGTCCGGCCGGCCCGCTTGCTGCCAGTCTGGAGCGTCGGCGTCGCAAGCTCGAGCTTGCGACGCTTGGGCGAGGAATCCCGTTGAATGCCAGGAGATTCTTCGAGCTGCTCTTACCGGGAGCGGACGCTCTCAGAATGACATTCCCGGCGAAGGCCGGGTTCTCGGCCGGGCCGCTAGAGGTCCGGCCGCAAAGCCGGTTCTCCCCTGAAGATGTCATCCTGAGCGTCAATCTCGCGCAGCGAGATAGCGAAGAATCTCGCCATATGCCAGGAGATTCTTCGAGCTGCTCTTACCGGGAGCGGACGCTCTCAGAATGAC
>CAYRFY010000474.1:0-6554 GCA_964423635.1 uncultured Armatimonadia bacterium
GGGCGCCGCGATGCGAGGCGGTGAACAGCGCAACTCAAAGATACGGAGACTGAGAGAGCGACGGGGAGCGCCCCGCATGGGGCACGGCGCTTCGGCTACGGCAGTTCGTCCATCCCGTAGGGGAGGATGAAGCTGATGGCCTGGCTGTCGGCGCCCAGGGCCTCCCTGAGAAGCGACCAGACCATCTCCTGCTTGGCCTTCTCGCTCTTGCCGTTCAGCTCAGGGGACACGATCTTGATGTGGACCCTTCCGCCGAGCCCTGTTCGGTCTCGACGGCGACCTGATCGAAAGCGTCTCTGAGGACACTCACGGCCGCGGCGGAGATCCGTGTGTAGTCGAACGTGGCCGCTGTTCCCATGGCCGGCCTCCCGTCTCAAGCGAAGGGTACGCGGTTGCGCACCCAATTGTAGAGGATCTGCCCGGCCCCTCCGGAACGGCACGAGCGCGCCGCCCAGCGCCTCTCCCGGCGCCCGTTCCCTTCACCCCTCCCCCAACTCCTTCCGTATCCCTGCCCGGGTCCTGGAGCCGACGTACCGGGCCACCATGTCCTTGAACGGGCCTACCGGCGCGTCCACGTAATACTTCCGCCCGGGGTCGAACCAGCCGGCCTCCTGGAAATAGGCGTGATCCCTGGGGAACTGCTCGCCCAGCAGTTGGAACACGGCCTGCTGCCCGCGGAAGGCCATCAGGTCGCTCAGAGTAGGCGGCGGCCTTCTGTCGCGCACCAGGGCGGCGTGGTAGCGGGCCGACGCCTGCTCCAGGTCCGCATCGATCTTGCGCTGCGAGGCGGCGGACATCGTCCCCATGGAGGTGGCAAGGCCGACCCGCACGACGATGTCAAAGCCGCAGTACTTCACCGCCGACAGCGTGTGCAGGGCGTCCTTGAGGCCGACGGCGCCGGCGGTGCACAGGAGCATCGTCCGCTGGGAGAAAAACCGCGGGCGGTGCATGGTGTAGGCGAAACGGTCGAGGAAGTTCTTCATCAGCCAGGGGATGCTCATGGCATAGACGGGGCAGGCGAAGATGACCCCGTCCGCCTGGAGCATCCGGCGCTGGATCTCCTCGCGGTCGTCCTTGAGCGGGCACGCCTGCTCCCCCACGGTCAGACAGGCCCCGCAGCCGCCGCAGAGCTCCAGGTTCGCGTCCTTGAGAAGCAAATACTCGAAATCCACCTCACCATGCTTCTTGAGGCCTTCCTCCACGCGCTGCAGCATCTTGTACGTCGTGCCCTTCTTGCGGGGACTGCCATGGATCGCGAGGACCTGCACGGGCGGCCACCTCCAGGGACGGCGGAGCACTCCAGCCCCGCTGTGTTGGGGGGATTATGCGGGCCGTGAGGCAGGAGAGTCAAGGGTGCGCCGCGCTGCGCATTCCTCCCGCCGCGGCGGCCGTATCTGGCCGGCCGGGGGCAGGGGCGAGCCCCAGCAGCAGTGCTGGCCGGCTGCGTTTGGCTTCGATTGTGGCCACGAGGCGTTTCGCTGCCCACGTCTTCCGGAACCTCTCCTACCCGCGAACGTTCGCAATGGCGTCGGTCGTCGGAACCGCGTCGCCCGGGAGGTGGACTTGGTGTCCGTCGCGTTCGTGCTCACGCCGCCTTTGTTGATCCTCCTGGCCCTGGGCCTGGGCATCGCGGCCGACCGCGCCCGTGCCGGTGCGCGACAGTCGGGACTGCGGTCGCTGCGCATCGGGACCGTGGCGTTGATGAGCACCGGACTTCTCACCGGGGTTCTCGCGCTTGGGCTCGCGGTCATCGTGGTCGGCGAAGCGGTAGGGGTCAGCCCCTTTCCCTTCCTGCCTCCTTTGCCGGTGGTGATGAACCTGCTGGGCGCCGGCCTCGCCCTCACCCTGCTCCTGGACGGCGCCGTGCTGGCAACCGGCCTGTACTGGGAGTACGGGCGCGCGGTGGCCTGGTGGCGCGGTCGCGGCAGGCTGCTGCGGTGGCTCGTACATGGCCCCCTCTGTCGCGCAGGCGATCCGCCGCCCCCCGAGTGCCAGAGGGCCGTCTCCCGGGCCCGCGGCATTGCCGTGGCTCTACCCCTGCTCGCCTGTCCGCTGGCGTTCTCGCTGGCGGATGAGAGCCTCCGTCTGGGGCTGCTGTGGGGTGACCCCCTCATCTGGGGGACCTTCGGTGTGTTGGTCGTTCAGGGGGGCATTCTCCTGATCCTGGCACTGGTCAGGGGCGACAGGTCGGCCGCGGGCACGGCGCCCCTGAGCGCATCGCCGCAGGAACAGGCGACGGAGGCCGGCGGGCCATGGCCGGAGCCGCGGTGTGGCTCCACGCGTCAGCGGCGCTGACCCCCGCGGCGCTGCATAGGTGAAGGACCGCAAAGCGCGCCGTACGGGAGGTGGACTTGGTGAACGACGAGGTGGTGATGCTGGTACCGGCTGTGCTTGCCATGGCCTGCGGCCGCCGAATCTGCGCCTACGACCGCACCACCGGCCGGGTCTCGCCGCGTGTGCTCGCGCTGATCCGGCGCGGGCGGCGCTGTCTGCAGCAGGGCCCGCCTAACGGGGGCGAGCACCGTTCTAGCCCCTCCGCTCCCGCACCCGAGCCGCAACGCAGCAACTTCGGCCCGCTGTACCCGGCGGCCTGGAGCGCCGCGGTGCTCATTGCCATCGGTGTCATCGCCATCATCGCCGCCGTGGTCGTCCCGGTCTTGAGCAGGTGGCTCTTGCATCGGTGAGCGCGGGAGACGGGCGAGGACGAAAGCGCCGAAGGACGCAGAGCGGCGAGGCTCTCGAGGGCGGCGGTCAAGCCGCAGGCGCGGAGCGTGGAGGCCGGACTCCATTGCCGTGGGGCTCCGGCCAGGAGCGGCAAGAGCAAAGCCCCGGGCGCAGGCCCGGGGCTGTAGCGTACGTTGGCTCTCCTCACCGACCATGCGCAGGCACGGTGGGGATCAAGGGGGACCCGCGGAGCTCCCCGCGGTGATCGAGACATCGTAGCGCACATCGCTGGTGTTGAAGAATTGGTTCCACTTGAGCGCCGGAACCTTGGACCACTTGGCATGCCCGTCGGCGAAGCCCACGTTCAGCCCGTCGTTGTGCCAGTCGGTGGGCTGGTCCACATTGCCGTAGTAGTCCATCACGCCACGGCCCGAGACACGGTCCCAGATGGCGCCGGCGTAGTCGAGCCAGGGGTTGCGGCAGTCGAGCATGTAGACCATGTCGGCCGGCCGACTGATCTGCGCCATTCTGCCACTGATGAGGTGATTCCAGCCGTAGGAGCCGTACCAGGTGGCGGGGGGCTGGATCCGGGCGGGTCCCAGGCTCCAGGCCCGCAGGGAGGGGCACTCGAGGATCTGCAGATTCTTGATGTACGGTTGCAGCACCATGCCGTGGCAACCGTAGGGGCCGCCGGATGCCCAGTTGCAGTTGGCTCCGGACGGCAGGGTCTCGTCGTAGTCCTGACAGTACATGTTCATGCCCAGCGTGAGCTGCTTGACGTTGCTCAGACAACTGGTCTGCCTCGCCTTCTCCCTCGCCCGCGCGAAGACGGGAAACAGGATGGCGGCGAGGATGGCGATGATGGCGATGACCACCAGCAGTTCGATCAGCGTAAAACCTCGTCTTTCCATGGCGCGGCACCTCCGTCGCCTGCCCGGTCGCACGGCCCGCAGGGGTCGCTGCGACCGATGCCGGTATGCTACGAGGAACGCTTGAGTTCAGTACGGCGCGGACGATCCTCCTTTCATCTGCCACCCGGCAGGGTGGCGATGCGTGCAGACCGAGGTCTGCCGGCACTTGCGGGCTCAGGGGGCGGTCACGGCGCGGGCTTTCCAGGCCACGCGACCGCTGTGGGCGCCCGGTAACCATTGGGTTAAGATTACCCACAATTAATAATACATCAAACGGGAGCGGCGCGACAAGTCCCCCTGGGCGACGGTACACCCTGCGCGACGGTGCAGTGCGCCATGGACAGCCTGCGCGGGTCGCGGGTGAGCCCTGCGTCCGGGCCGATGCGCGGCCAGAACCAGACCGGCCTCCCCTGCTCCGCCGGTAGCGGAATTGGGGAGGCCGGTTCTTCTCCTTACGCCCCGACGTTCATCAGTACATGTGGTAGGGGTGGTTCCTCATGAAGGACATCATCTGCACCTTCACGTGCCCATCCGCATAGCAGACCAGAACCGGAGTATCAGGGCCTGTGCCGTGATTCGTGGTCCAGGCGGCCCAACTGTTGACGTGGTCGTAGAACAGGTTCTCCTCAGCCGGCCTCTGGATGGTGCTCAGTTCCCGGAAGCGCCCCAGCATGTTCCAGTAGCTGATGCGATGCTGCCCCTGCAGGGGCGTCATGCTCGACGTCCACGGATCACGGGTCTTGTCGTTGGGACAGACCCAGATCTGCCGGTTCTTGACGTACGAGTTGATCGACTCCAGGGTGGGCAGCGTCATGGCGCACCAGGTATGGCAGGTGTCTGCCGACTGGGCACGGTACCAGTCCAGGGGGAACATCTCGTCGTAGTCCTGCACATACATCATTGTGGCGAGACCGATCTGCTTGAGATTGTTCATGCAACTGGCCTGTCGCGCCTTCTCCCGGGCTCGGGCGAAGACCGGGAAGAGGATTGCCGCCAGAATGGCGATGATCGCGATGACTACCAGCAGTTCAATCAGTGTGAAACCACGCTTCATTCCTGTTGCCTCCTGCGTTATTCAGGGTGCGACGGATAGACCGTCCTGCTAAGAACAGTTACTCATAGTGTGCGCTCTACCTGCATGTAGTTACCCAATTTAAGCTCAATTATACTTGCGTTTTTGATCAAAATACTGTGCAGAATAAGTCGCTGTCCGGTTTTGCGCCTATTCATTCTGCGAAGATGAGGTCCGACGGAGCGCCGTCGGAGACGCCGCTGGATCGGCTCGGACACGGCGACGGTGCCACGCAGCGTCAAACGCCGGGAGCACTGACCGCCGACAGCCTGACCTTTGCCACCCCGGCACCCGGCTCCCCTCGACAGGGCGCGGCGACGGTGAGAAGTTTCGCCATTGGGGCGACGAAGGCCTCCTTGCCCCATGCAGCGAACCTTGCCCTGCCGTTTTCAAGCGCACTCACGGAGGCAGGCACCGTTCATGAGCAATCCCCTCACTACAGTCATCGTCGGCGCGGGGCACCGCGGCGTGCTTTACGGAAGCTATGCAGAGCGCCACCCGGAGGAGTTGACGGTCGTCGGCGTGGCCGATCCCAATGAGGTCCGGCGCGAGAAGACCGCCGCGCGTTTTTCGATCCCCGACGACCGGTGCTTTTCCAGCGCCGAGGAGCTGGCCGGGGCGGGTCGCCTGGCCGACACCGTCATCAATGGCACCATGGACCTGCAGCACGTTTCCACCACGCTCCCCCTGCTGGAGCTGGGCTATGACGTGCTGCTTGAAAAGCCGATCTGCCCCACGCGCGGGGAGTTGCTGGAGTTACTGGGCACGGTGCGGCGCACCGGCCGCAAGCTCATGGTGGGCCATGTCCTGCGCTATGCTCCGTTCTATGTGGCGATAAGGCAGCGTGTGGCGGCCGGGGAGATCGGGCACATCATGGCGATGCACACCTCCGAGCGTGTCAGTTACCACCACATGGCGGCGGCTTTTGTGCGCGGACGCTGGCGCAGCCGCGAGGGCTCCAACCCCATGCTGCTTGCCAAGTGCTGCCACGACCTGGACCTCCTGGCCTGGATCAAGAGCGGAGTGCGCCCCACGCAGGTGGCCTCCGTCGGAGCCCTCACCCACTTCCGTTCCGAGATGGCGCCCGCAGGCGCGGGTCTGCGCTGTCTGGTGGACTGCGAGATCGAGGCCAATTGCCCCTACTCGGCCCGCAAGAACTACATCGAGCAAAACCTCTGGGGCGCCTATGCCTGGGAACCCATCGAGCATCTGCAGGACCCCACCGAGGAGCAGAAGATCGCGTCGCTGAAGACGGATAACCCCTGGGGCCGCTGCGTATACCACTGCGACAATGACGTGGTCGACCATCAGAGTGTGATCGTGCAGTTCGAGGACGACACCACCGCCACTCACGACATGGTCTGCGGCACGGCCCGGCCCTGCCGCACGATTCATCTTGTGGGCACCCAGGGCGAGATCGAGGGCGTGATGGAGGAGGGCAAGTTCGTCGTCCGCCATGCCGACCCGCGCCGGGGGCACGAGTATTCCGAGGAGCCGGTGGACCTCAGCGTCACCGGTGACGGCCACGGCGGCGGCGATCTGCGCCTGGTAGGCGACTTCGTCCGTGTGGTCAAAGGCGAGCCGGCCTCGCTCTCGACGACGACGGTGGAGGACTCCATCAACGGCCACATGATCGCCTTCGCCGCCGATGACGCCATGCTGCAGGGCGTGACGGTGGATATCGAGGATATCGGCGGATAGGGCGGGGCGCGGACAAGGGGGAGCGGTCAGTGAGTGCCTGCTGGCCAGACCTGAGTGCCGAACGTGCGGTCTTGGAAGACCGCGGGCACGGAGGCTTCCGCAGCGTGTTTCGGATTCTGATGGACGGGTGGCGGCTCCCCGTGCGGTCTGGGGAAGACCGCAGGCACGGAGGCTTCCGCAGCGTGTTTCGGCTTCTGATGGACGGG
>CAYRFY010000475.1:0-3717 GCA_964423635.1 uncultured Armatimonadia bacterium
CCTCAATCCCCCCGCAGGCGGGGGGAGGCACGACCCAGCGCCTCGCCAGAAGTATATGCGGGGCATGTGACGACATGAGTAGCCACTCTACCGGAACCTGCATAATGTGAGTGGAAAGCCCGACCTACGCGACGGCCAACGGCCAACGACCAACGACCAACGACCAGCCGTGCGCAGTGACAGCACCTTTGCCCGGAGGCGGGGCAGGAGCGGCGGCGGGCACGGGCGAAAGGAAGTCCCGGAAGTCGCACTCTGAACCGCCGGCGGGAGGCCCACCATGGTTATGATGGCATTGCTTGTGGCCGGAGTGGCCCTGGCTCAGGAGCCCATGCTCCCTCTGAACCCGGGCTTCGAGATGCTCGACCAAACTGGCTGGGCACTGGAATGGGAGCGCTGGCCGACGGAGCCTCCCGAAGCCGGTGCCGTCAGCATCGACCCCGCGGTGTCCCACGGCGGCGAGCACTCGCTGCGCCTGCACCACGAGAAGCCCACCAGCTACACTCGAGGCCAGCAGGCCGTCATCCTCAAGCCCAATGAGCGATACTACTTCCGCGTCTGGATCAGGGGCGAAGAGATCACCCCCTCGCCGGAGGGTGGGAGCATGGGGGCGCGGTTGTACATCGAGGGGATTGGCGGTCGCGACAGAGCCACAGAGCGGGAGACCGGTACCTTCGGCTGGAAGGAGGTCACCCTCGGGCCGCTGGAGTCGGGGGCCGGCGGCAAGATCACCGTCATGTGCTACCTACACCAGGCCACCGGGACGGTGTGGTTCGACGATGTGCAGGTGATCCAGGCGACCCCGGATTTCGAGAAGCGTCTGCGGCAGCAGCACCTGCGCCGGCGATTCGCCCGGGATCTTGAAGCCGCGCGGGCGGCGGCCGAGGCCGCCGGGGATGGTGCGGCCCTGGAAGAGCTGGCTGCCCTGGCCGCGCGCATTGAGGCCACCGATGACCTTCCGGACCGCGTGGATTACCGCGGCGGGCCGCCGTATTTCCCCTTGCATGCGGAGTTGTTCCGGGTGCTGGCCGGCGTCAATGCGCGGCGTCTGGGGGGCGCGGCGCCGGTGGCCGCCTGGAGCGAGGATCCCTTCTCCGCGCTGCCCGTGGTGGGGCTGGTGCCCGACAACGCGCCCGGCCGGGCCGCGGCGCTGATGGGCACCGGCGAGCGGGAGCAGGTGGCAATCACACTGTGCAATCTGACCCAGGAGCCGATGGAGGTCGCGGTGTCCGTGGAGGGGCTGGAGAGCTCCGGCGCGCCGGCGATTACCCTGCGCGAAGCAGTGCACATTGAGGACGGCACGGGCGGCCTGCTGGCAGACCCCCTGCCACGGCTGAAGCTGCGGGAGAACAGGCCCCGCATGGACCTGCCGCCGGGAGTGTTCCGACAACTGTGGCTGGACCTCTCGAGCGAGGGCGCCACGCCGGGGAAACACCGGGCGGATGTGGTGCTGGCCGACGGACGGTTCACGCTGAGCATTCCGCTTTCGGTGGAAGTGCTGCCGATCCACCTGCCACCGGAGCTGCCCATCGCCACCTGGAGCTACTCGTATCAACACGAGCCCCTGATCAAGGACCGCTGGGAGCAGGCCCGGGCCGATCTGGTCGCCCACCACACCAATGCCTACTGCTGGCCCTCGGGCCTCATTCCCTTCCCGAGCTTCGACGAGGCCGGCAAGCTGCTGCCCTTGGACTGGACGAAGTTCGACGCCGCTTTGCAGGCCCACGACAATGCGCGTTGGTTGCTCTTGTGGCCGCAGTTTGAGTGGGAGAATAACCTCAAGCTGCGCCAGGAGCTGGAAGTGGGCTCTGCGCTGTGGGAGGAGCGGTTCGTCGCGTGGTTCCAGGCGTTGATCGCCGGGCTGTCCGAGCGAGGCTTCGGCTACGACCGCGTTGTCTGGTACCCCACGGATGAGCCCACCACCTCGACCCGGGTAGGCCAGCACGTGGCCGGCGCCGCGGCGATGCGCAAGGCCGATCCGCAGGCGTTGATCCTGGCCAATCCCTACAGCGCCTGCACCAGGGCCCTGCTCCAGCAGATGGCGCCGGTGATCGACATCTGGTGCCCGGAACTGACCTGGGGCACCGGGGAGCTTCTCCCCTTCTTCCGGGAGAACTCGAAGGTCTTCTGGTCGTACCAGGTTCTGGGGTTCGCGGCCCCGGCTTTCGAGCGTTATCGGCTGTCGTTCTGGAAATGCTGGCGCGAGGGCATAACCGGGCAGGGCTTCTGGGCCTATGCCGACTGCGGGGGGAGCAACTGGGATCGGCGGGACGTGGCCCGCAACGACTATGCGGTGATCTACGACGGAGACGCCGAGGAGCTGATCCCCGGCAAGAGATGGGAGGCCTGGCGGGAGGGGATCGAGGACTACAGTTACCTGTGGCAACTGGGGCAGGAGCAGGGGGCGGCCGATGAGCTGCAAAAGCAGGTAGATGAGCTTTTGGCCGCTCCGACACCGGATGGCCTCGCCGCGATACGGGAGCGGGTGCTGCGGGAGCTGGCGGGAGCCGGGTAGGGGAGAGAACGTAGTCGTGGATGGGCGGCCGGCTAAGGGCCGCCACCCCTTAGCGCCGTCGCGGTCGCGGTCTACACAGCGGGGATTACAGGTGCCTGCAGGGCGGGGCGATTGCTTTGGCTCGCAGCGGACCGGGAACAATGCAGGGGGAGAGCTTTGGGCCTGAACATGCTGGGTTGGGATGCCGGATACCAGGAGAGTCTCGAGATTCTTGGTGACGAGAAACTGAAACCGGCGCGTGTGATTGTGGCGCACCGGGAGCACTATACCGTCCACGACGGTGAGCAGGAGGCGGCGGCCGCTCTGACCGGGCGGCTGCGCCACCACACGCTGCCGATGGAAGGGTTCCCGGTGGTCGGGGACTGGGTCGCCGTCACAGACCCCACGGGGACCGGGGCGCTTGTGATCCACGCCGTACTGCCCCGCAGGAGCCACTTCTCGCGCAACGCGGCGGGGCAAGAGACCCGGCAGCAGGTGCTGGCGGCCAATGTGGATACCGTGCTCATCACGACCGCGCTCGACCACGACTTCAACCCCCGACGGCTGGAGCGCTACGCGGCGATGGCCTGGAGCAGCGGGGCCCAGCCGGTGATCCTGCTCACCAAGGCCGACTGCTGCCCGAGCATTGCACAGTTTCTGGCCGAGGCGCGGGAGGCCGCTCCGGGCATGCCGGTGCATGCGGTGAGCGCCGTCTCGGGCCAGGGCCTCGAGGCCCTGGAGGTGTACCTGCAGCCGGGGGCCACGGTGGCGCTGCTGGGGTCGTCCGGTGTGGGCAAGTCGACCTTGCTCAACAGGCTTCTGGGGCGGGAGGTGCAGGCTACCGTGGCGGTGCGACAGTCCGACGCCCGCGGGCGTCATACCACCACCCACCGCGAGCTATTCTTCCTCCCCGGCGGGGCCATGGTCATCGACACTCCGGGGCTGCGCGAGCTGCAATTGTGGGACCCGGGCGAGGGCGTGGCGGCGACCTTCGAGGACATCGAGGCACTGGCGGAGGACTGCCGGTTCCGGGACTGCACCCACTGCGGTGAGCCGGGCTGCGCGGTGGCGGTGGCCATCGAGAGCGGCGAGCTGTCGGAGGCGCGGCTCAAGAGCTATCGCGCCCTGCAGCGGGAGCAGGACTATGCGGCCCGGCGGCTGGACGAGCGCCTTCAAAGAGAGCATGAGGAGCGCTGGAAGAACATCGCAAAGTGGAACAAGAAGTA
>CAYRFY010000475.1:3727-6549 GCA_964423635.1 uncultured Armatimonadia bacterium
GGTAGTCAACCGGGCGGAAGGTTAGGCCGGGAGGCCGGACGAAGGGAGGCGGGAAAATGCTCTTCTCGCCACCACGACGGGAGGCCCGGTATGAGCCAACTCGCCCTTCTCGGGGGACCGAAGGCCGTTGGGACGCCCCCTGCGGAACGCTGGGTGCAGGTAGATGATGCTGTGAAGGCGGCGGTGATGGGCCTGCTGGAGCAGGGCACGGTGAGCATCAGCGGGCCGAGCGGGGTCATCGGTGAGTTCGAGGCCGCCTTCGCCGCCATGACCGGCAGTCGCTATGCGCTGTGCATGAACAGCGGCACCGCCACCTTACACAGCGCCTATTTCGCCGTGGGCGTGGGGCCGGGTGACGAGGTGCTCATGCCCAGCTACACCTGGCACGCCACGGCGACCCCGGCGCTCCACTGCGCCGCCACCCCCGTCTTTTGCGACATCCGCCCCGAGACGCTGACCATCGACCCCGAGGATATCGAGCACCGCATCACCCCGCGCACCAAGGCCCTCTGCGTGGTGCACGTGTTCGGCAACGTCTGCGACATGGACCGCATCTGCGACATCGCCCACCGGCACAAGCTCGCCCTGATCGAGGACGCCAGCCATGCCCACGGCGCGCTGTGGAAGGGCAGGCCGGTGGGCAGCTTTGGGGAGATCGGCTGCTTTTCCATGCAGGGGAGCAAGGCGGTGAGCGGCGGGGAGGCGGGGGTGGTGGTCACCGATGACCCGGTGCTGCTGGACCGCATGATCCTGCTGGGCCACTTCGGGCGGCCCCGGATAGGGGCGGTGGAGGTGGTGAACCAGATCGGGGACATGAGCCTGGGGATCAAGTACCGGGCCCACCCCTGGGCCATCGCCATGGCGAAGGTCGGTCTGGAGCGCCTGCCGGAGCTCAACGCCAGGCGCAGCGAGAACTACGAGTACCTCAACGACCAACTGCGGGGCTGTCCGGGGCTGGAGGTCATCGACGCTTTGCCCGGAGCTACCCGGGGCGGGTATCTGGAGTACAAGTTCAAGCTCACCCGGGAGGCCGTGAATGTAGCGAGCCGGGAGCGCATCGTAGCGGCCATGGCGGCCGAGGGCGCCCCGGTCACCGCCGACCGCTACTCGGACATCAACTTCACCTACGGCCTGCTCCACGCGGCGCCGCTGTTCACCACCGTCGAGCGGCGAGAGCTGGGGGGCTGCTTCTTCGACCCCACGCGCACCGACCCGCCGCCGAGGCCCTCCTTGCCGGTGGCCGAGGACCTCAATCAGCGCCTCATCTCGCTGCCGGGGTTCATCGATGTGAGCCGGGTGTCGCTTGGCGAGGTGGCGGCGGCGATGCGGAAGGTGATGGAGCGGGTGGAAGAGCTTGGGGAGTGAAGGGGATGGCGGGAACGGCGAACCGCGTCACCCCCCGGCCCTTCGGGCCGTCCCCCTCTCGGCGTCTCTCCGAGCCGCTTGTACTCGCCGATACGTCCGGCGAGACGGGAGGAGGGGGAGAACGGCGTAACGGCCGTGGCGCAGGCCCGCGCCCCAGATCACGGCCGCAGGCCAACCAGGCCCCTGCTCCCCGTTGGAGCAGCGATCGAGACGTGGCGGCCCTCGTGACGGTGCGGATGTCACGCACAGAGCCATTTCCGCTCCGTCGTTCCGGTATTTTCGCGCTTGACTTCCGCGGTTATCTGTGTTATTAGTCTATTTGGTGCATATTATCGTCTGTATTACGGATCTTCTGTAGGCGCAGTATGTCTCGGCCGGCGGTAGTGGCTCACGCCGCGACCGCATGGCTCATCCCCATCGCTCGTCGCCATGTCACGTGCCACGCAGGGTGTGATTGAGGGTGTCGGTAGGCACGGGCTGTCCCCATCGTTGCCCCACCGTTGTGCCGGTGTGCCGGTCTGGCGTGCCGCGCCGCCGTGTTTGCTCGCCCGGACGGCGCCGCTTTGGCCTGCCTTTGGCCGGAAACTCCCACCACCCTCCCCCGCAAGGCCGTGCCCTGACACAGTGCCGTCGGGCCCCTACGGGTGGCCCTATAATGAGCCCGCGAGGGCGGCCCATCTCCTGATGGGTTGGAGGAGGTTGGTGGCATGCCGTACCAGATCGCACGTTTCGGTTGGTTGCCCGACCCGCCCGACCACCGCGACTACGGCGCGAACAACGATGTGGTGGCCAGGGCCGTGATGACAATGGCCCAGGGCAAGAACATCATCGCGGCGAAGGCGTCCAAGAAGCCGACTGCGAAGGTGGATCTGCGCAGCTCGGGTCACGATGCGCCCATCTGGGACCAGGGGCAGCTCGGGTCCTGTACGGCGCAGGCGGTGGTTGGACTGGCGGCCTTCATGCAGCACGCCCTATACGAGGAATACCTCACCGGCTCGCGCCTGTTCCTGTATAAGGTCACCCGCACGTTCCTGGGCTGGACCGGCGACACCGGCGCCTTCGTGCGCTCGGCAATCAAGTCTCTGCGGTTGTTCGGCGTCTGCCCGGAGGACTATTGGCCCTACAGCGAGGCCCGCTTCGACGCCGAGCCCACGGCCTTCTGCTACGCCTTCGGCGCCAACTACAAGGCCATCGCCTACTACCGTATCGACGGTCTGACGGCTCTTAAGGATTCGCTGGTCAGGGGCCTCCCCTTCGCCTTCGGCTTCTCCTGTTACGAGTCGCTTTTCAATCCCGGGGTGAGTGAGACCGGGATCATCCCCTACCCCAAGAGCACGGAGAAGCAGATCGGTGGCCACGCGATCGTGGCGGTCGGTTACGACGACGACAAGCCGATCGGTCAGGGGAACGAGAAGGGGGCCCTCCTGTTCCGCAATAGCTGGGGCGTGGACTGGGGA
>CAYRFY010000476.1:0-6519 GCA_964423635.1 uncultured Armatimonadia bacterium
TGGGACTTGAACCCACTAGTCACGTGCGCTGCAAGGCGCACCCGCCACGGCCGTCTGCCGTTCCCCGCCATAGCCCTCTCCTGAGCAGCCGCATCGCGAAGGAGAGGGAAAGCGGGACGACAGGCCCGCAGGGAGCGGCGCCGTTGTCGTTGGATGTCCTCGGCGCGGGCCTGGACCGCGCCCTACAGAGGGTCAGCGCCGTTAGCCGTTCCCCGCCACGAACCACCCGCCACCCGCCACAGCCGTCCCTTCAGCTCCGACCGAAGGCTCCCTTTTCTTCGCAGCCAACCGCAGGTGGCCGGATAGCGCTGAAACTAAGTCTAGATGTTGCGAGCAGCGTCACTAAGACAAGGAATAGCCACGAGCATAGCCCCGGCAGCAGTCGATCATGCGCATAACAATACCAGTGATCGGCAGGTACACGGCCCCCACATCTCGAAAACTTAATCCGCGGTTAAGGAGGGGACAGCGGTTCGTCCCCGGCACGCACTTTTGCGAGGAGGCTTGCAAGCAATGCGCACACAGAAAGGCTTCACCCTGATCGAATTGCTCGTCGTAATCGCGATCATCGCGATCCTGGCGGCGATCCTGTTCCCGGTCTTCGCCAGGGCCCGAGAGAAAGCACGTCAGGCCAGTTGCAGCTCGAACCAGAAGCAGATCGCGTTGGGGCTCCTGATGTACGCCCAGGACTATGACGAGGCGTTCCCCGGCTTCTACCAGAAGGCAACCACCGCCGATTGGCCACTTCTCATCTGGATCGACGCCATCATGCCGTATGTGAAGAACGATCAGCTTTTCCGCTGCCCCAGCGGGAATGACAGCAGCGTCGATCCGGGGAGTTACTACGCAGGCACCAAGAGGCTCACCACCAGCTACGCGGTGAACCGCTATGTCTGCAACGGCGGGCGTGACCCCTTCAACAACCGAATGGCCCAGATCACCGCGCCGGCCCAGACTCTCCTCACCTTCGACGCCATACGGGGCGCACGCTGGTGCGCCACCCCCATGGGGACCGGCGGCTCCCGCGGCGATGACTGCTACGGCCGCCCGGCAGGCATCATCGAAGTCTCCGGTGGCACGCTGGTGGCCGGTCAGGACTACGGCCTCCACAACGAGGGAGCAAACGTCTCCTTCTGCGATGGCCACGTCAAGTGGATGAAGAGCGGAAGCTGGGAGTCGTATGCCAAGCACTACGCTCAGTACTGGCAAAAGACCCGCTAGCCAAAGTCGCCCTAACACCCCTCCCCGGCGTTGGCACCGCAGCCGCCGCCGGGGAGGGGATGCAGGTCCCGCCGCTCCAGACCATCGGCCCCGGGGCAGGGCCTCAGTGCCTCAACCCCACGAACCGCGGCAGCTCGATGAGATGGTACTTCTGGGTGTACGCCGGCTGCTTGTCCGGGGGGCTGGTGGCATTGGCCACCCACATCCGCAGGTCCTCCGGGGCGAACACCACGCTGTGCAGATTGCCGCCGCCCGCCAACGGCTTGCTTTGCAGCATCGCCCGGGCCAGCCGGGCGTCCACCTTCCCGTAGTACTTCTCCGTCACCCACAGCCGAATCGACTCATACCGCTGCCAGGTGTCCAGGCCCCGCACCATCACCCTGGCGACCTCCAGATTGTCGATCCCCAGCCTCGCCAGGATCTTCCGCTGCAGCTTCTCGCTGATCGGGTGATTGGTGCGGTAGATCCCGTACTCGAAGCCCTCGCTCACCGGCGGCTTGTTCTCCTGCCCATCCGCCGGGCCGAACACGATCTTGTCGCCCGCATCCACCTCGAACGCCCTGGCGCTGCGCTCCCTCCCGGCGGCGACTACGAAGTTCCAGCCCGTGGTTCCCGCATACCCGCCCACCATCTGCTCCACCTCGGAGAGGTTGCCGCAGTACTGCAGTAGCCGACGACAGATGATGAATAACGGCTCCCCGTCCAGTGTCTCGTCATTGGTGCTCGAGGTCATCTCGCCGAAGGTGATACCGGCGGCGTTCATCCCCGTCACCGCCCCCACGCAGCCGGCGTAGGTGACCAGAGCGAAGGCCTGGCCCTGCTCGGGGATCCCGATGTAGACCACCGCGCTGTCCTGCACCCTGGTGCCGGAGGTCCAGTCCAGATTCCGGCCGTGGTAGAGCTTGCCGTCCGCGGTGGCCGGCCCCCAGACCGCGAAGTTCGAGCACTCCTGCCCATCGCCCTGGTCTTTCCTGGGCTTGCCCCAGTCGTGGCCGTAGTGCACCATGTCCGCATGGATGTGCATGGCCAGGATGTCCTCATAGGGGATGCCGCTGCCCTCGGCGACACCGCGCATCTCCTCGATGTATTCCGGCGCGATGTGCTTTTCCATCGCCGCCGAGCACAGGCGCATGTACTGGGTGTCATACCCCTGCCCGTCGCGGACGTGGGCAAACAGGTACGAGTCGATCCCGCGCCGGATGTCCTCGGCTACGGCCGCTCCGTACTGCCGCCCCATCTCCCGGGGCGAGCCTGAGGCCACCACCACCTTCAGCCCGTCCACAGTCCACAGATGTTCTCCGAGCTGCTCCACTAGGGGAGCCGGCTCTTCGTCGGCCACGTACTGCAGGTCCAGCTCCGGCGCTTCCCACCGGGTCTGTTCGGCGATGAGCGCGTTGAAAAGCCCTCCGGTGGCCAGCAGCAGGCCCAGCAGGATGCTCACGAGGATCGGCCGATAGTCGCGCATGCCAAGACTCCTGTACCTCCGTATTGGTTTGTCAGTTCGTCCGGCGGCCTGCGAGGTCCTGCCGGGAGCCGTTCCGGGGACCGCCGGCGTCCCCGCGCAGCCGTTGGCCGTCGGCGTTGCCGTCGCGTAGGTCGGGCTTTCCAGCCCGACTCCGTGCCGTTCGCCGTTCGCCGTTCACCTCTCCCAGTCCCGCCAAGCGGGACGACCGGGAGAGGTCTCCGTGACGGCCCGAAGGGCCGGAGCGGAGGGTGAGGGGAGAGCCCACCCGACCGACGACGGAGACAGGCCGTTGCCCTCTCCTGAGCGCTGTTTGCGAAGGGGAGGGAAAGCGGGTCCCGCCGTTTGGGACCCGCAGGGAGGGGCGCCGTTCGCCGTTCACCTCTCCCAGTCCCGCCAAGCGGGACGACCGGGAGAGGTCTCCGTGACGGCCCGAAGGGCCGGAGCGGAGGGTGAGGGGAGAGCCCACCCGACCGACGACGGAGACAGGCCGTTGCCCTCTCCTGAGCGCTGTTTGCGAAGGGGAGGGAAAGCGGGTCCCGCCGTTTAAGACCCGCAGGGAGGGGCGCCGTTGGCCGTCTCGCCGTTCGCCATCCCCCGCCACCTTGACTTGCCCGCCGACACGGTGGCATACTTTCAAGGCTGGGGATGACTATGCACGGAGGTATCCTGGAGACCATGCAACGAGCACTGCTTCTTACTCTCCTAGCAGCTTCGGCGGCCTGCCTGCTGCTCTCGGGCGGCTGCAAGGACGGCGGCAGTCCGCTGCTCATCTCGCCGCAGAACGAGGTCGAGCTGGGCCGGACCGCGGCCGACGACTTCGAGAAAGAGGTGCCGCTGTCCAGGGACGCGGAGCTGAACAACAAGATCTCGCGGATCGGGCGGCGCGTCGCGGCGGCCGCCGAGACTCCCCAGTACCCGTACGAGTTCAAGGTCATCGACAATGAGACCGTGAACGCCGCCGCCTTCCCCGGCGGCCGCATCTACGTGTACCGCGGACTGGTGGACAAGTTCAACGGGGATGAAGACATGCTCGCGTGGGTGTTGGGGCACGAAGTGGCACACGTGGCCAGCAGGCACTCGGGCAAGCGCATCGAGCGTCAGCTCGGCGTCGCAACGGTGGCGGAGATGATCCTGGGCAGGAGCACCGCCGCGCAGATCGCGATCGTCGCCAGCGAGCTGGTCTTCCGTGATTACGGCCGCGACAACGAGCTGGAAGCCGACCGCAAGGGCCTCGAGTATGCGAACAAGGCCGGTTACGACCCCACCGCCGCCATCGCGGTGATCAACGTCTTCCAGTCGATGTCCGGAGGCAAGGACCCCGACAAGATGGAGCTCTTGTTCATGACCCATCCCGGCGACACCACTCGGCTGGATCAGATCAAGGACGAGTGTGTGCGCCACGGCTACCGGGGGAAGTATTACCCCTGATGAGGCTGAGTCTTGCGTTCCTCGGCCGGCGGCGGACCTTGCCCGACTCGGGTCAGGTGCTATGATGTCGGACCCAATCAGAGTCGTCCACATCGTCCGCCCCGGCGCCGAGGAACTCCGGGAGCACGTGGTGGGCCTGTGCTCCGGCCTCTCTGCCCACAGGGTGGAGGCCGTTGTCGTCGGCCCCCTGGAGCGCCCGTTCCGGGAGGCCCTGTCCCGCCGCGACGTCAGGTGGGTCAACATCCCGCTGCCCGAGACTCTCCACCCCCGGGAGCAGTATGCCGCCGTCACCCACCTGGCCCGCTTCCTCCAGGCGGCGCCACCTGCCGTTATCCATGCCCATGGCTTCCAGGCCGCCTATACGGCGCTCGCCGCCCGTCGCAGGCTCTCCGTGGCTCCTCCCCTCGTCGTGGCTCCTCACGGCGTCCCCAACCTCCACGACCGGGGCCGTCCCGAGCAGGTTCTGCGCCGCTTCGGCTATCGCCGCGTGCTCGCCTCGGGAGATGCCGTCGTGGTGGCCTCCTCCTCCGAGCGCGAGGCGCTGACGGCTATCTATCCCACCGTGAAGGCCGCCGTGGTCACCCATGGCGTGGATCGGCGACGCCCCAGCAGCGTCTTCGACGCCGGCGCCAAGAGGCGCCGTGTCGGCCTGCGCCAGGATGCGGCCGTCGTCGTCGTCATGGCCTCCCTGGACCACGGCGTCCCGCTGGATGACTTCCTCCACTCCGCCGCGCTCCTCAGTCGCGAGATCGACAATGTCGACTTCGCCATCCTCGGCACCGGAGACCGCCTCGAAGAGCTCCAAAGCCTCGCTCACGACCTCCAGCTCTCCGGCAATGCCGTCTTCCTGGGCGAACGTCACGACGCGCTGGATATCCTCTCCACCGGCAACGTCATGGCCGTGGTCACCGACGACGCCTGGAGTGCCGCCGCGGCCCTGCAGGCCCTGGCCCGCGGCCTGCGGGTAGTGCCCAATGATGTCCCCGGCCTCAGGGAGCTGTTCGAGGGCGTCGGCAGCATCCGCCCGGTCCCCGTAGCGGATCATGAGGCCTTCTCCCGCGCCCTGGCCGAGCAACTGGATGAGATGACCATCGGCGAGGACGAGCTGGAGGTCTCCACCGGCATGGCCTGGGGCCTGAGCGCGCTCATGGCCTCGCAGGATGAGTTCGATCTCGACCGCCCGGGCCTGGACCCCCGCGACCGCCGCCGGCACGTGAACGCCGAGGTCCAGGCTCTCCTGGATCGCTATTCGATCCCGCGCATGGTGGAGGAGACCGTGGCCCTTTACGAGAAGGTAGTGCAGTCAGGGGCCGGTCAGCGGAAACCGTCCTTGGCCCCGTAGATGCGAGGCCGGGAAGCCCCGCCGTCCGCCGTTGGCAGTTGGCCGTTCCACCTCTCCCAGGCCCGAAGGGCCGACCGGGAGAGGTCTCCGTGACAGCCCGAAGGGCTGGAGCGGAGGGTGAGGGGAAAGCCCACCGAACGGACGACGGAAACAGGCCGTTGGCCGTTGCTGGCACGCGCGGCCCTTCGCCGCACCGCCCCCTCAAGACCGCACAGCCACACCCATCCACAAAGGAGGAATACCGTGCAGTCATTCTTCGTCCCATCCCTGCTAACCATCGCCGTCCTCAGCACAGCCGGTGCCGCGCCGCTTGCGCTCACCCGCGACGGCGACACCGACTTCGTCATCACCGTCGGCGCCGACGCCATCGCCCCGGAGATCACCGCCGCCAATGAGCTCAAGACCCACCTCGAGGCCGTCACCGGCGCCACCTTCGAGATCCGCGAAGAAGCCCTGGTCGATGAGGCCGCCCCGCAGATCGTGGTCGGCCCCACCGCCCGCTTCAGGGCCGCCTTTCCAGACATCGATCTGGAGGCTCTCGGCCACGACGGCATCGTGATGAAGACCTCTGAAAACAGGCTCTATCTCGCCGGCGGTCGGCCCCGGGGCACGCTGTACGCCGTCTACACCTTCCTCGAGGACCAGGTCGGCTGTCGCTGGTGGACGGCCACCGAATCGCACATGCCCGACGAGCCCAGTCTGCAGGTCGACGAACTCGACACCGTCTATGTCCCCAGGCTCCAGTACCGCGAGGCCTTCTACCGCGGCGCCTTCTCCACCCCCTTCGCCCCGCGTCTGAAGTGCAACGGCCATTTCGCCCACATCCCCCCGGAGTATGGTGGCCACTACAACATCCTGGGCTGGTGCCACACCTTCAACCAGTTGCTCCCGCCCGAGGAGTACTTCGAGCAGCACCCCGAGTGGTACAGCCTCATCGACGGCAAGCGCGTCCACGAGGGGGCCCAGCTCTGTCTGACCAATGACGAGATGCGCGAGGAGCTCACCCGCCGGGCCCTCGAATGGGTCCGCAAAGACCCCACGGCCGGGATTATCTCCATCTCGC
>CAYRFY010000477.1:0-6511 GCA_964423635.1 uncultured Armatimonadia bacterium
TGGGTGAAGAACGCCGAACGAAGGACTGACCCGGCGACGTCGCTCGAGACCGCCGACCTACGGATTGCCCAGGAGCCGCGCCAGGTTGCCCCCCAGGAGCATCGCGACCTCCTGCTCCGAGAACCCCAGCCTCCGGATACCTTCCAGCCCCCGGGCCTGGGTCTGCCAGGGGAAATCGCTGCCCCACACCACACGCTCCAGCCCGTGGCTGAGGACAATCCGCCGAATCTGCTCATCGGAGCAGATATCGAAGACGTATGAGGCATCCAGGAACACGTCTTCCCCCACCAGGCACTCTTCCACCTCATCCCACCGCTGGTAGCCGCCGAGATGGGCCAGGATCAGCCGCACCTCCGGGTGGGCCCGGTGCAGGTCCCTGAGGCGCGCGGGGGTGGGCTCCACCTCAGGCAGCGCGATGATCTCGTCCCCACCGTGAATGAGTACAACGAGGCGCTCCCCCACGCAGTCGAGGATGCGATGCAGACCTGGGTCGGAAAGACCGTAGCCCTGGAAGTGTGGCTGCAGCTTCACGCCCCGGACACCGCCATCGATAAGGCGTTCCACATCGCCTTCGAGGTCCTCCGAATGGGGGTGCAGAGAGCCGCAGGGCACCAGGCGGGGTTCATTCAGGCCGGTGAGGAAGGCGTTGATCGCCTCCACCTGCGTCGGTCTGGTAGCCACGCCCACCGCCAGTGCCCGGTCCACGCCGCACTCGTCCATGTGCCGCAGCAGTCCGGCGGGAGTGGCGCGGCCCACGGGCTGGGCGCCGTACCTGGCGGACAAGACCTCCATGGCCCGGTCCACCACGTGTTCGGGGAAGATGTGGGCATGACTGTCGAAAACCATAGGGCATTCCCATTCCGCGGCACAACCCGGCGTCGACGCCGTTGCCGTCGAGCCGTAGACCGCCGTTGCCGTCGAGCCGCGACGCGCCGACTCGTCTATTTCACCGTCGCCGGGCCGTTGGGCACCATGCACAGGAACTCCAGGGAGCCCTCGGGCAGGGCGCAGAACTGGTGGGGCTCATTGGGCTCGATGAGGATCGCCATGTCCGGTCCGATCTCACGCTGCTGTCCATCGGTGACCAGCAGGCCGCGACCGCGCAGGACGTACACCTCGTGCTCCCAGTTGTGAGTGTGGTGCGGGGTGCTGCCGCCGGGCTCGACGACGAAGCGGCGCAGGGCGAAGTTCGGGGCCCCGCGGGATTCATCGATCAGCCACTGGATGCGCACCCCGACGGCACCGGGCGAGGTCACCTCGGAAGACTCGAACTGGTAGGCATCGACTCGGTACATGGCAGATCCCCCTGATTGTCGGCATTGGCCTGAAGATGACGGCGGCTGGACGGCCGGCGACGCCGGCGTCCATCGCGCGCGGCATGTTGTTCATCCTGAGCGGCCATCCCGCGCAGCGGGATAGCGAAGGATCTCTTCGAACGGCAGGAGATTCCTCCGGCCGCGCTTCAGATCTCGATCTCCATCCCGTCGTATCCGACCTCGATCCCCTTGGGGCCGAAGAACTCCTCCAGATCGCTGTGCAGCCAGTAGCCGTTGTGGGAGAAGTGGTTGGCGATGGCCCGACAGTCCGGTGCCAGGGCGCCACTTTCGCGCAGCGTGTCGCGCATCTGTACCACATCGGGGGCTCCCAGATGCCCCCGACGCTCCTGGCGGGCGCCGTAGGTGCAGTCGAAGATCGCCGTGTCGATACTGCGCGAGGCCAGATACCCCCAGACCTCCTCCTCCCACCAGCCGGTATCGTGGGCCAGGAGCAGTTGGCGGTCGCCGAGGGTGAACAGATAGTTGTACGCCCCGCCGATATCCCTGGCGTGAGCCGCCGGGAGCGCCACCGCCACCACACCGTCGGCCAATTCGCGGGGAGCGTAGAGCTCCATCTGCCGGAACTGCAGCCGGTGGGTGTCCGGGTCTCCCAGGTGCTCGGAGAGCGCCTCGCCCACACCCTCCGGCCCGTGCACGGAGAGTATCCTGTCCTCGGGAACCACCGAGAATCCGGGGCGCCGATAGTAAAGCTCGTGCGGCGTGAAATGGTCGGAGTGGTTGTGGGTGACGATCAGGTCGGTGAGCGTTGCGGTGCTCAGGCCGAAGGCCAGACAGGCGCCGTAGGTGTCGGGGCCGAAGTCGATCTGGATGTGATCGCCCAGACGGTAGCTGGTGCGACGACGGATGTCCTTTTGGCCGCGGCGCAAAGCCTCGGAGCAATAGTCGCAGGTGCAGTACAGCGCGGGCCATCCTTCGGCCGCCGCGCTACCAAGAAAAGTCAGCAGCAATGGTCTCAATCCCTCGCAAGTCGGTGTCAATCGGCAGGCGTTTCCGTTCGGGGGTATCGTGACGGAAGTCGGCGGCCGTGTCAAGGGAGAGTGGGACCAGGGGCCGGCGACGGCGCGGCGGCCGGGACCCGGGATTGCCCCGAGGCCACCGGCTTTTGTGGTATCATATGGTCACGCGATCCATCCGGCCCTGGGAGGCGATCTTGCATGTCTCACTATCAGCCGCACAGCGCGGGGCGCCCCATCCCCTACACCGATGAGCAGCTCTTCTCCATCGGACCCCAGAAGACATACCGTGGCGAGCATCTGCGGGAGATCGCCTTCCCACTGGGCGGCATCGGCACCGGCTGCATCTCGCTGTCCGGCAGCGGGCAACTCGTGGACTGGGAGATCTTCAACCGGCCCAACAAGGGCTATCGCCCGGACATGAGCTTCTTCACACTCTTCGCCCGGCGGCAGGGCGGCCCGCCGGTGTTCCGCGTCATGGAGGGGCGCCTGCAGCCCTCGTACCAGGGCTGGGCCCACGGCGCCCAGCGGTTCAAAGGCTTCGGTTTCGGCCCACCGACCGCCTTCGGCTCCGGCCTCCTGCGCTTCGCCGACTGCAGCTTCACCGGCGCCTTCCCCTTCTGCCGCGTCGATCTCACCGATCGGCCGCAGGACCCTTCCATCGCCGTGCCCTCCGAGCCCTGCCCGGTGGATGTGTCCATCGAGGCCTTCAGCCCCTTCATCCCGCTGAATGCGGATGACTCCTCGATCCCGGTGGCCATCTTCGACGTGAAGCTCACCAATGCCACCGCCGACCCGGTTATAGCTACGGTGGCCCTGGGGCTGCAGAACATCGTGGGCTGGCCGGAGGTGGGCAGGAGTATCAATGAGTGGGCGCAGGGCGCGGGCTACAGCGGTGTGTCGATGCGCACCGACAAGCATGCTATAGACTCGCCGCGCTTCGGATCGATGGCCCTGCTGACCCCCACAGCGGCGGAGCAGGCAACGGATGCGTCGGGCCCCGCGGCCGCCCTCGCGGAGGACTGGTCCGGCCTCACCGGCGAGCTGCGCTGCGCCGAGACCAGTTGGTTCCGGGCCACCGAGCTCTTGATGGACCAGTTCGGCAATACGGGCGAGTTCTGCGGCCCGCAGGAGCCCGTGGTGAGCGGGGATGGCGAGGCCCACGTGGCCCGGCTCGGGATCAAGGTCTCCCTGCAGCCCGGCGAGAGCGTCACGAAGACCTTTGTCCTGACCTGGTACTCGCCCAATTTCGAGAAATACTGGGGGGCCGGGGAGACATGGCCGATCTGGCAGGCCGGGCGCTGGCGGGACGCCGAGGATGTGGGGCGCTATGTGATCTCGGAGCTTTGCCGCCTCGAGAGCCAGACCCGGCGCTTCGCCGAGGCCTTCTCCTCCACTGTGCCCACTCACGTCCTGGACGCCATCTCCAGCCAGATGTCGATCTTGCGCACCCCCACCGTCACCCGCCTCACCGACGGGACCCTGTACGGCTGGGAAGGCTGCCACTGCGACGCCGGCTGCTGCCCCGGGTCCTGCACACACGTCTGGTCGTATGCTCAGACCATCGCCCATCTCTTCCCGGAGCTGGAGCGGGGCATGCGCACTATCGACTTCGCCCTGGACCTGCGGGAAGAGGACGGGCACATGCAGTTCCGGATGGAGCTGCCGCCCGGTACGGTGGCGGACCACGGCTTCGAGGCCGCCGCGGACGGCCAGATGGGCAACGTCCTGCGGGTCTACCGCGAGTGGCAGCTCTGCGGCGATGACAACTGGCTCCGCGGCCTGTGGCCGGCGACGAAGAAGGCCCTGGAGTACGCCTGGGTGGCCTGGGACAAGGACAGGGACGGCCTGCTGGAGGGGATCCATCACAACACGCTGGACATCGAGTATCACGGTCCGGAAACCGTGTGCGGCAGCATGTATCTGGCCGCTTTGCGCGCGGGCGAGCAGATGGCCAGCTATCTGGGCGACGGGGCCGCGGCCGAGGAGTACCGGCGGGTGCTGGAATCCGGCAGCCGCCTGAGTGATGCCACGCTCTACGACGGTGAGTATTACTATCAGCAGATTCCCGAGGGTGTGGACGCTCCGTATCAGTACGGTGCCGGCTGTATCTGCGATCAGGTGCTGGGCCAGTGGCATGCGCGCATGTACGGTCTGGGCGATCTCTACGACCCCGAGCACGTCCGAAGCGCGCTGGGCAGTGTGTTTCGCTACAACTTCCGGGAGAGCTTCTTCGACCACCACAACCCCCACCGGGTCTATGCCCTCAACGACGACGCAGGGCTTCTCATCTGCACCTGGCCCAAGGGCGGCCGGCCGGAGAGTAGCGTGACGTACGCCTTCGAGTGCATGATCGGCTTCGAGTACCAGGTGGGAGCCCATCTGATCTACGAGGGCTTCCTCCGCGAGGGCCTGGCGGTGTGCAAAGCCATCCGCGACCGGCACGACGGGCTCAAGCGGAACCCCTTCAACGAGTTCGAGTGCGGCAGCCACTATGCCCGGTCAATGGCAAACTACGCCTATCTCCTGGCTCTGTCGGGGTTCCGGTACTCGGCGCCCGAGAAGACCCTGTACATCGACCCGGCCGTCTACCCCGAGGACTTCCGATGCTTCTTCTCCGTGGACGGCGCCTGGGGCACCGTCCGCCATCGACAGGCGTCCTATGGCACGGTGGTGACCATCGAGGTCATCGAGGGGGAACTGGAGCTGGACAAGATTGTCATCGGAGGGGTGGCCCTTGGCGGCGCGGCCGCAACCCTCGGGGCGGGGGAACAGCTCACCACAGAGACACAGGGAAGTTGAGAACGGCGGAGAACAGCAGACGACTGGGGAACGGACGGCAATAGCCGTGAGCCGCTTTCTGGACGCGCTCTGTGTCTCTGCGTTAGGTCGTCCGCACAAGGAGTTCTGCCATGCGTATCGTGGTGCTGACCAGCGGCGGCGACGGACCGGGGATGAACGCCTGCGTGCGGGCGGTGGCGCGCACCGGCTTTGCCTGGGGGTGGGAGGTCTTCGCCTCCTCTCACGGGTACAATGGCCTGGTTCAGGGCAAGCTGGAGGCTCTGACCCACAACTCGGTGTCCAACATCATCCAGCGGGGAGGGACGGTGCTCGGAGCCGGCCGCTGCCCGGAGCTGATGACGGAGGAGGGCCTGCGGCGCGCCGTCCAGACACTGCGGGGCCACGGCATCGAGGGGGTCGTGGCCATCGGCGGTGACGGCACTTTCCGCGGCCTGCGTGACATCTCCGCGCGCTGGGAGGGTCTGTGCGTTGGCATTCCCAGCACGGTGGACAATGACACCACCGGCAGCGACTATTGCATCGGGTTTGACACCGCGGTCAATACGGCGCTGGATGCCATCGACCGCATCCGTGACACGGCCGAGGCCTACGACCGCTGCTTTCTGATCGAGGTCATGGGCCGCGATTCGGGGGCGCTGGCCATCGCCGCGGGCCTGGCCGGTGGGGCGGAGGAGGTCTGCGTGCCCGAGACACCCACGGACTACGAGGGCATGGCCACGCGGCTGGTGGCGGGCAAGGAGGCCGGGCGGCTGAGCAGTATCATGGTGGTCGCGGAAGGAGATGAGGTGGGCGGAGCCGTGGGTCTGGCGGAGAAGCTCGAGGCGCTGTCGGGCCTGAAGTTCCGGGTCTGCGTCCTGGGACACATCCAGCGCGGCGGCTCACCCACCGCCCGGGATCGGGTTCTGGCCTCAAGACTTGGGGCTGAGGCAGTGCGGCTGCTTTCGGAAGGCAAAGGCGACGTGATCGTGGGCGAGATCGGGGGCAAGCTGGCGACCACGCCGATCTCCCGGGTGGACCGGCCGGTACCGGGCTCCACCGAGGATCTGCGACTGATCGCACTGCTGGCGCGCTGAGGGGCGGAGACGGCATGCTTGGCCGCGAGCCGGAGGGTGAAGAGCTCTCCGGCTCGCGGTTTTTTGCGAGGGTGCGGCACTATGCGTCCGGCCGAAGACCACGCTTCGCCGAGAGTGTCATTCTGAGAGCGTTCGCTCCCGGAGGGAGCAGCTCGAAGAATCTCCTGGCATATGGCGAGATTCACGCTCAGAATGACAGGAACCGGGCCGGCCGGGCTTTTCGGCCGGACCTCTAGATGTGCGGCCGAAAACCTATTCCGGCGGGTCATGGACCCGCCGAGTCGGGCTGGAAACTCAGATTATGCAGGTTCCGGGCAGGGGCCGATTCACGTCGCCTCACCCCCCC
>CAYRFY010000478.1:0-6501 GCA_964423635.1 uncultured Armatimonadia bacterium
CGTGGTGCAGCGACTTGGCCCCGGGCGCATTGAGCAGGCGGGTCTTGAACTGCTCATCTTCCAGGAACAAGTCCAGCAGCCGTCGCAGCCATGGATCGTTGACTTCCTCCACCGCCGCCTGGAGCCACAACTCCAGCTCCTGCGTGCTCCTTTCCGAGCGCGGCACCAGTTCACCCAGGTCGTAGCTGCCCTCCTCGGCCACCGCGATGCTCTCGACCACGACCTGCGGCGTGCCTCGATACTCATCCACCCGACCCTCCACCACCACCACATCCCCCGCCGCGATACGGGCATCCACCTCCTCCGCCCCGTCCCAGATTCGCCCCGCGATCTCGCCGGTGCGGTCGGCAAGGGTCAACGTCATGAACTTCCCGGGCTTCTGCTTGTACTCCGAGAGCGTCTTGCTCTTGACCGCGAACATCCCATCAACCCTGGCGTTCGGGGCAAGGTCGGACACACACTGCCTTGGCATCACCTGTACCCTCCCAAAGCTCTCCTGGCTTTGCGCGCCGCTTTGCGGCAGGCCGCGACGTGGTCGGACGCCGGCGCCCTGTGGCTGTTCCGGTGCCCGTCTTGGTCGCTCTTCCGTACCGGCCTCAGCGCTCCTCGGAGGCGATCTGACTCCCGTCGGGCTCGAGACGAAGGCAGCCGAAGTCCACCCGCGCCGCCCCGGCGGCCTGCTCCGGGCAAAGACACAGCATCCGCCGCCCTGCTCGGTCCAGTGTGCGCAGCAAACCTATGCACAGCCCGTTGTCGCTGTCATCGCCAAAGCCGACCAGCAGGCCCTCAAGCTGTCCGGCGGTGGTGCCTTCGTACAGCTCCGCCTCCGGCTCGTGGAGGGTCTCCTTGCCTGCCAGCTCCACCCAGCGCAGATGGGCGCCGGAAAGCCAGGTGGCGAAGGCCTCCTGACGCCACCTGGCCCGCTGCGGAATGGGCCGCGTCCGCGCCCCGGAGGGGCTCTGGAGGCGGTGGAGGATGACGGCTCTGTCCCCAATCCAGGGAGCCAGCACGGCCTCCAGGTCCTCGTCGCCGTCGCCAATGGCCACCACGTGCACGGGGCGCAGGTGCTCGATCTTGGCGCCCTTAAGCGCGATGGCCGTGCGGCCCTGGAGATAGCCGGTGGTGTCGACCACGACCCATTGCGCCGCCTCGGCGGCGACGTCGTGGGCGTGGCGGGTGGCCTGCAGAGCCGTGGCGGGACGGCGCTCGGGGCTGACGGAACCCACGAAGAAGAAGCCCTGGCGACGGTCGCCCGGCCGGTACCACCCTACGGAGGCCGGGGGTCCGATCCGCGACTGGCCCACATCGGCGTCCACGAGAGCCACCGGTCCCCGGCGATGCAACTGCCGCGCCAGCCACCAGCCCAAAGTCGTCTTGCCACAGTCCGGCGAGCCCAGCAGGAGCACACGGCCGGCATCCGGAAGACCCGCCACCAGCTCGGCCCATTCCGGCGGGGCCTTTGGAGGGATGTCCGGGGGCCGCGGCGCCGGGAGGCCGTCGCACAGGTCGCGGGGCATCGAGCAGGTCTCCTCCGGGCCGGCAAACCCGACCGCTGCGTGTGTGAACGGCGGTACCGGGCGCATGGCCCGCCGGACGGCCGTGGCCGTGAGTGTCATTCTGAGGGCCACGGCGCCCGGAGGGCGCGGCCCGAAGAATCTCCCGGGGCCAGAAGAGATCCTTCGCTGCCCCGCTTTGCGGGCCGGACGCTCAGGATGACAGGTGCCCCCGGTGCTGTGCGGGCAGGATGCGCAGGATGGCACCCGCGGGCCCCGCCGGGGGGCCCCTAATCCTGTGCGTCCTGCGACCGCCTCTTGCGGTCCGACTGGTTCAGAACCGTACGCACCTCGGAGTTGGGGATCCAGACCTCGGTGCCGTCGCGGCCGAGCAGACAGGTGTGGCGCAAGGTGAGCTGCGAGACGACGCCGCTGCGCTCGCCGACCGTGATCTCGTCGCCGATGGCGTACAGATAGTCGTGGTGGATCACGTAACCGGCGAAGGCGTCTCGGAGTACTTGCCGGGCGCCGACCGCCACCAGCACCAGCAGGGCCAGCGCGACGGGGTACAGGTCCTGCTCGGCCCGGAAGCGGAAGATGCGCAGGATGATGAGCAGGGCCACGCAGTACAGGACCGCGCGCACCAGCAGGAGCGGGATCCCTAGAACGATGCGGCGGCGCTCCAGGCGCAGCGCCGGGTCGGCGTGGGCGTCACGGGCCAGGGCCCGGCCCAGCAACTTGCGTAGCCATCCGCCGACGGCGAAGACCAGCAACTCGAACAGCGCCGCCACCAAGATGGCCCGCATCAACTGGGTGGGTAGCGCCGACCCCCAGATCCGACGAACGAACGCAACGAAGCCCTGATCCACAATGGATCACTCCCTGATGTGCCACTCGTCATTGGTGCCCTCGAGGAACTCGTCCTCGTCATCGTCCGCGATGCCGCCCAGCAAACGTGCCAGCCGTTCCTCCTCCTGCATCCGCTCCCTGATCTCCCTGGCCCTGCGGAACCGGACGACGATGGCTACGAGGAACACCAAGAGCATGGCGCCGAAGATGGCCAACTCCACGGTGAGGGGCACTCCTCTTGAGAGGTACCGGGTGCGCGTATCGTGCCGCCACCTCTGCTCGATGACATCCAACGGCATCCCCAGGGCCTTGCGGAGGGCAAGCTCCTGATCGCCGGTCTCGGCGAAGTAGTCTAAGAAGATGTGGAGGGCCTCGGGGGGGCCGTTCTCCACGATGTACGCCACCAGGGTGTAGCTCTGAGCGTAGGCCAGGTCCACCTCGGCGCGCTTGCCGGCGAAGGCCTCCTCGAGCTGGGAGAAGACCAATAGCCTGTCCTCCGCCGCCGCCACGCCCAGCACCGTCTCCTGCGCCTCGGAGATCCCCCCCTGCATCCATTGAGCGAGGCCCTCGTGCAGCCACCGCGGGGGCTCGCCACGGGTCTTTGCCATCTTCATGTCCAGAGCCACGTGGGTCAACTCGTGGACCACGAGCTCGCGCATCCGCTCCGTGCCCTGCGGCTTGACGATCACGTGTCCGGCGTGGTGCAGCGAGACTCCCAGAGTCCAGGGGGCGATGTCCTGGCCCAGACGCTGTACAAACTCCCTGTGGGAGCGGACGATCTCGATCAGGACGGTCTGCTCCACCTTCAGTTTCAGAAGGTCCTCCAGGGCACTCAGGGCATCCTGGGCGTCCTGTCGCACCTGTAGGGCGAGCTCCTGTTGCTCCGGCCAGTAGCGTACCACAAGGTGACGCCCACCCAGGGAGAGCCGCAGGTCGTCGGAGCAGGCGGCGGTGGCAAGCACCAGTGCCAGTGCCAATACAAGCGGCCGGCCACGCACGGCTAGCCCTCCTGCCACAGCGGACATTGCGCCCGCGACCGGCACCAGCGGCACTGCTTGCTCTTCACCGCTGGGAACTCCCGCTCCTGCCGGATGCGCCCGGCGATGGCGGCAATGCGGGCCCCCA
Source organism: uncultured Armatimonadia bacterium (assembly GCA_964423635.1). GTDB lineage: Bacteria > Armatimonadota > Zipacnadia > Zipacnadales > JABUFB01 > CAYRFY01. The sequence goes on from CAYRFY010000478.1 coordinate 3,468, forward strand.
TTCTCTCCCGCTCCTCGGGCTCCAGGGAGTAGTCGATCTGCCGCGCGCGGCGCAAATCGACCATCGTCGCGATAGCCGCCTCATCGCCCTGGGCGCGCCCCACCAGGTACAGCAGCACCCACGAGAAGTCCTCGCGCAGCTCGGCTGAAGAGGGGGGGCGGCGCGAGGTGGAAAAGCGCAGGAACCGTGTGGGCTCCTCGCAGGCCACATCGGCCACGGCCACGAAGCGGTGCCCGTGGAACTCCGCCTCCATCCGCGCGTCGCATCGCCACTGCGCGGCCGGAGCGCGGAACTCTTCCACATGCCGCTGGAGCATCAGCAGCCCATCGCGATGGAGATCCTCTTCCTCCTTGGAATCCTTGCAAAGCGAGCCGTCCCAGTGCTCCTCGAAGGCCCTGACCACATCCGTGTAGGCACCCGCGTAGGTCGGGCTTTCGCCACTCCCGCGGGGGGGGCTTTCCAGCCCGCCAATCCGTTGGTAGGTCGGGCTTTCCAGCCCGACTCCGTGCCGTTGCCGGTCGCCTTCCTCCTCCTCCCCCTCCCCTCCCCTCCGCCCCGCCTCCGCCGCATAGAACCCGACCAGCGCCGCCCGCACGGCCCGGTGCAGCACCGCGGGGCCGCCGATGAACTGCCCCGTGTCGGCGGGTGTGGAGAAGAACGAGAGCATGAACTTGCGCGGGCACTGTACATAGTCCGCCAGGTTCCGCGCCGTAAGGGGCCCTTCCGGCACGGTGCGGCTCAGCACGTAGCCCAGGTCATCGGATGGCATGGCTGACTATTCCGCGGGAGGGGAGGGGAGACCTTCGGGGGCGAAGGGGATCGGGGGCGGAGAGTGCCCCCCCGGAGACGCTCCGCCGTTTCCTTTCCCTCAGACCCCGGTTCCAAGGAACTCAGGCGCTTCCCGGCGAATTGCCTTCCGGCTTTCTCTCACCTCGTTGCCAGGAACCCGTCGCCGATGGCCGAAGCCCACGCCGCCGCCACCGCCGGTGCCGCCGAACCGGGACACATTAGCGCCCGCTGCATTCTCGTCGGGCTCCTCTTGTCCGTCGTCTTCAGCCTGATCATCCCCTACGTGGATGTGTTCCTCAGCAATACCTTCCTCGGCGCCCAGCACCTGCCACCGGGAGCCGTCTTCGCACTGCTGTTTTTGGTGTTGGTGGTCAATCCGCTCCTGAAGCTGCTCTCGCCGCGCCTACCGTTTTCCCGCGTCGAGCTGCTGATGATCTACTGCATGTTGCTGTTTTCGACTCTCGTCCCCGGCCACGGCGCCGAGAACGTGTTCATCCCTGTGGTGGTGTCCCCGTTCTACTATGCCTCACCGGAGAACAAGTTCGCGGATCTGTTCCTGCAATATGTGCCAGAGTGGTTCGCGCCTCAGTCGGAGCGGGCGATCGTGTCGTTCTTCGAGGGCCTCCGGCCCGGCGAGCGGCTGCCCTGGGGCGACTGGGTCACGCCTCTTCTGGTGTGGGGCGGCTTCACCATGGTGCTGTATGCCCTGGTGGCCTTTCTCAGCGTCCTGTTCCGCAGGCAGTGGGCCGATCGGGAGAAGCTGTCTTTCCCCCTGGTGGCCCTGCCCATGGAGATGACCGCCGAGCCCCTGCACCCCTTCGCCGATCGGGCGTTCTTCGGCAGCCGCGCGATGTGGGTGGGCTTTGGGCTGGTCGTGCTGCTGCAACTGCAAAATGGCCTGAAGTTCCACCTTCCCGGGCTCCCGGCCCTGAAGCTAAACGTGGACTTCTCACCGCTGTTCCGCGAGCCCCCGTGGAACTCGGTGGGCGGGGTGCCGGGCCACATCTGGCCTGTGGTGGTGGGGATCACGGTGCTTTTGCGCGGGGAGGTCTCACTCTCCCTGTGGTTCTTCTTCTGGTTCACCAAGCTGCAGCGCATCGTCTCCCACGTGCTGGGGTTCAAGAGTCGGGGCGAGATGACCACCTGGGGCGAGCCGGGCTGGCTGGGGATGCAGCCCGTGGGGGGCTACATCGCCTATGTGGCACTGTCTTTCTGGGTCGCCCGCGGCCACCTGCGCGACGTGTGGGAGGAGACCGTCGGCGGCCGCCGCCATAGCGCGGGCGAGCCCCTGTCATACCGGGTCTGCCTGGTCGGCATCGCCTGCTGCTTCGTGGCACTGTTGTGGTTCTGTGCCGCCGCGGGGATGAGTCTGCCCGCCGCCCTGGCTCAGATGGTGATCTACGTCATCCTCGCCATGGCGCTGACAAAGGTCGTCGCCGAATCCGGGCTCCTGTTCGTTCAGGCCACCTTGTCCTCGCTGGAGACGATGGCAACCTTCGCCGGTACGGCAGGCATTGGGCCGCGGAGCCTGACGATCGGCATGTTCATCGAGCGGGCCTTCATGACGGACCTGCGGGCCTTCCTGATGCCCAGTTTCTGCCAAAGCCTCAAGATCGCCGATCTCGCCGGCATGGACAAGCGCCGGATGCTGCAGGCCTTCGCGGTGACCATTGTCCTGTCCACGGTGATCTGCTACTGGGCCAATCTGAAGATCGTCTACACCTACAGCGGGATGGCGTGCAATCCATGGTTCATCACCGGCGCCGGTCCGGGCGGCTTTCGGCTATTGGCCAATCTACTGCAGACGCCTCGCGAGCCCAGCCTCACCAACGCCCTCGCCATGGTGGCCGGAGGCGGCTTCACGCTGCTCTTGTTCTATCTGCGTCAGCACTTCATGTGGTTCCCGTTCCATCCCGTAGGGTTTATCATGATGCAGACGTACCCGATGAAGGTCCTGTGGTTCTCGATCTTCATCGGCTGGGCGATCAAGGCCGTCATCGCCCGCTACGGCGGGGTGAAGACTCTCATCGGCCTGCAGCCGCTCTTCCTCGGCATCGTCTTCGGGGATATCTTCATGATGGTGGGTTGGCTCATCGTGGACGCCATCACCGGCACTCACAACCACTATCTGATGCCGGGGTAACGGCGGTCGCGAGTCGGCGAGTCGCGAGTCGCGGGTCAACGGCAGTAACGACAACGGTCCCGCCAGGCGGGAGCAACGGCGGTCAACGGCGGCGGGCTGGAA
>CAYRFY010000479.1:0-6493 GCA_964423635.1 uncultured Armatimonadia bacterium
AGCTCCTGCGCGCTCAGCGTCTCGTCGTGTTTGGCGACATAGTCCTCCCAGATGAAGCGGAGGGCCGCTGGGCGGAGGAACCCGGCGGCGAGCGGGTCATTCTTCAGGTACGGGGTGAACCGGTTCTCCCGGTAGGCCTGCCGGAACTTGAGCAGGTCCTCGTAGCGCACATCGCGCTCCGGCGTGTAGCCGGCCTGGTCGATGGGCTCGCCGGCCCATTCACTGGCATTGACCTTCGCAAAGTCGTCGGTGGACATCTCCCAGGCGGCGTTGAGCTTCTGCAGCGTCTGGTACCGTCCGCGCAGGAAGGGGGCGATGTAGCGGTTGTCGTAGGCCAGGATTGTCTCGGTGAGGTCCCAGTCCTGCATGAAGGCCGCATAGTCCCGGGCCGCGGCCTGCAGACCGGCACGCTGCCTGTCGTCCTTCAGGCGGGCAAGTTGCTTGCGGGCCCACAGGGCGCTGCTCTGCCTGTCATCGCCGATCTGGCTCCAGATCTGCCAGTCCTCGGGCAGGTCGGGGAAATACTGTCGAAGCTGGCGCAGGGAGGCCCGGTGCACGGGAGGGAAGTAGGCACAGAGTGTGTGCAGGAACCGGTCCTCCACCGACCACAGGTACCCCGGCAGGGGGTCGCGACGGTCATAGTCAAACCCGTTGCTCACCGAGCCGGTCAGCATCACCGCGAAGGGATACACCATCGTGACCCCGCCCAGGATCAGGGCGAGGTAGATGCCGAGGGTCACGGCGCGTCCCTTGGGGGACTTGCGGTCGATGTCGCTGATGATGGGCATGGCTTAGTCCCCCCTCGCCTGCCGGAAGTCCACCTGGCGCAGGATACGCAATTGCATGTACGTGAAGCCGATCAGGATGCTCCCCAGGATCCACGCGTACGAGGTAGCCAGCGAGAAGCGCATGTTCACATACGCTTCCTGCCAGATCGCCATCCCCATGACCATGGTCTCCTTGCCCGGACCGCCGAAGGTGAGCAGGAAGATCGAGCCCATGGACTGGAATGTGGCGATGAAGGCTCCGACGAAGTTGATCAGTACCAGCGGCGCGATGGTGGGAATGGTGATGTTACGGATCCGCGCCAGGAAGCCGGCGCCATCGATGCTGGCGGCCTCGTACAACTCGTCCGGCACCGACTTGAGCGCCGCCAGATAGATCAGACTCCCGATCCCCGCCGCCGCCCACACGCTGGGGATGATCACGCAGGCCATCACCGTCTCCGGATTGCCCAGCCAGTCCACGGGCCCCAGGTCCCACAGGCCCAGGACCGGTGCCAGCACGCGGTTGATCGTGCCCTGGGCCGTTCCGGCGTACATCTCCTTCCACATCAACGTGACCACCAGCCCCGAGGTCATCTGGGGCAGGAAGAACAGCGTCCGGAAGAAGATCTTGAGCTTCGGCACCTCGGTGAGCAGGAAGGCCAGCAGGATCGGTGTGCAGAAGGCCAGGCCCAGGTTCCACAGGACGAAGCGGAACGTAGTAAGCAGATAGTGGTAGAAGTTGGGGTCCAGAGCGATGCTGATGAAGTTGGCCAGGCCCACGAAGGGCGAATGGCCCACGACCTTGTAATCCTGGAAGGCCATGACCAGACCGCGGGCCAGGGGATAGTATCCCCACAGCGCGATGGAGGCCACCGCGGGAAGCAGCATCAGCCACGGTAGCCAGCCCCTGTAGACCCCGGCCTTGCTGGCGGTCTTGCGCATCTGGTCGCGGACGATCAGGACGGTGAAGAAGGCCAGGAAGAGCGCCACCAGGCCGGCGATCAGGCGCGCCCGGGGCCTGTAGGCGTCCAGCACCTCCTTGGGGCGTTCGAACATGATGCCTGTGTTGGCGTCGCGCTCGAGGTCCTTGAGAGCCGCCTCGTAGTCGAAGTCCTTGCCGCTGGGGCGCAGGACGAGGTCGATGATCTCCCGTTGGTAGAAGTCCCGGAACTGCAGCCACTTGCCCATGAAAGGCTCGACGACCTCGAGGATCTCCCCCTCCTCGATCTGCCGCCACATCTGCAGGTTCTCCGGGGGCATCTCACGCAGATAGTCTGAGAAGCCCAGTCGCTCCAGGTCGCGGGGGTTGAGGAACCTGGCCTGCCCGGCGGCCACCTTGCGCCGAATCTCCTCGTCGGAGCCCTCAGGGCTGCAGATCCTGGTCATCATCCCCCAGACCAAGTCTCTATAGGCCTTCTTATCCTGCTCCGTCGGCCCGCCCCGGCGCAGCACGTCCTTGCCGATCATGAAGAAGCTGTTGGAGGCCTGCAGCACCGGGCGCAGACCGGCGTTCATCGCCGGGAAGGGCATCATCCCCAGGTCCTCGGGAGAGATGCCGAGATTCTGGAACTCGGTCATGTCGCCGGCCCACAGCGGGTACATGGCCAGATCGCGTCCCAGGCGTTTGAGGGTGTCGGTGAGGTCGGTGGTGGTGACGGCGATGCTGCCCTCGATCACGTCATCGCCGGCGAAGCGGATGGTCCGTCCCCGGAAGGTGACCGCACCACTCTCGGCCTGCTTCGCCGTGAGCTCCACCGGCTCGCCGGTCTGCTTGTCCAGGATCCACGGCGCCCATCGCAGGCGGTGGTAGAAGGCCACCGCGGCGGTACATTCAGGGCCGGCCACATTGCAGCGCCAGGTGGGGACGGAGGCGGACAGATCGTGGCCCCGGGGGCAATGCAGGTCGGTGGCCTGCTCGTTGAATGTGTAGGTCTCCCCGCACTGGGGGCACTGCCGGTCCTGCACGACGATGCTGGAGCCGGTGGTGGCCACCCAGGGAGCGAAGGCCCAGCTTGCCGGAGTGAGCTCGAGGCCGAAGGTCTTCTTCTCCGGATCGTACAGTAGCCGGACCCAGCGGATGAACTCATCGTAGGTCTTCGGGGGGTGCAAGGGGTCCAGGCCGGCCTTGCGCAGGAGTGACTTGCTGTACAGAATCCCCACGTACGTACCACCGCGGTTGGGCAGGGAGTAGGCCTTCCCGTCTACCGTGACCACCTGGCGGTAGAGGGGCTTGATCTTCATCCACTCCGGCCACTTGCTCTCATCGGCGTCGATCTGGCCGTTGAGGTCGGGCTCACCCCTGGCGTTGAGCTTGGGTTTGCCGTTGGCCAGGACGCCGTCTTCACCAATCCACTCGGTGAGCGGATAGGCCAATCGCTGCTCCACGGCCTGGCGGATATCGGTCTCGAAGATGTCGGGACCGATGTTGGCCGCCATCGCCATGGCCAGGCTGGCCCGCGCCCCCTCGGCGGGCATGCTGATCCCATCCCACTGCACCAGCCGCACATTGGGGTGCTCGGCCAGGTAACGACGGATGATCAGGGGCTGCCGATTCTGGGCGTTATAGCGCGAAGTGACCGAGATGTTGAAGATCTCGCCCCCCACGGCATCGGGCTCGGCCGCCTGCACGATGCCCCCCAGAAGGGCGAAGGTCAGACCGGCCAGGATGTGGTGAACCGCCCCCAACCTGATCATCCTTTGTACCGTCGGCATGTGCCGGCGCCCAGAGCGCCGCACCTGCCCGCGTGATCTCTTGGCCCGGCGTGGTGTGCGGACGTGGAATATGCAGTTGCGGACTGTACCACAAAAGGCGGCCGGAGGGCACGAACGGTTTGCGATCGCTGAAACGGCGCCCGTTCCCACCCGCGGACCCGGCAAGCTCTTGGTGTCGGCGGGGCCGTGCTTTGGCATCCATCATTGCCGCTCCGCGCACAGGGCGGCTTCACCCAAGCGCCAGGATCAACTGCCCCGCATCCGGGCCCTGGTAGCGCCCAGCCAGGGTGAGAAACTCAAGGGCCTGATTCCTTACCCCCAGCTTCGCAAGCTGCCGACGGTCCCTTATGCGGCGTTCGCGGCGGCAGCTCAGGATGCGCTCCACACTCACCGGCCCCAGACCGGGGACGCGCAGAAGCTCCTCCTTCGAGGCGCGGTTGACCTCCAGCGGATACCGATCTGCCGCGGCCAGGGCCATGGCCAGCTTCGGGTCATGCTCGGTGGGCAGCCCCCCGTCGGGGGAGAACACCAGCTCCGATAGGCCGACGTCATAGTGGCGTAGGAGGAAGTCGGCCTGGTACAGCCTGTGCTCCCGCAGAGCGGAGGCGGGGGACACACCCTCCAGGGGGGTATCGGGCAGAGGCCGAAAGCCGGAGTAGTAGGCCCGGCGCAGGCCCAGCTTCCGGTACAGCCAGTCGCCGGCGCCCAGCACCTCACGGTCGGTCTCTTCCGCACCGCCCACCACGAACTGGGTGGTCAGCCCACTGCGCAGGACGCCGGGCCCGGCCATGGCCGCGGCCCGCTCCAGCGGGCCCAACAGCTCTCGGCGGAAGGCCTTGTCCGGAGCGATGCGGGCCAGGTGCGCCACCGAGGGGGCCTCGAGGTTCACCGAGAGTCGGTCGGCCAGGCGCAGCGAGGCCTCGATGGCGGCGTCGCTGACCCCGGGCAAGAGCTTAAGATGGATGTAGCCCCGGTAGTGGTGCCTGTGCCGCAGGACCTCGACCACCTGTAGCATGCGCTCCTGCGTCCGCTCCGCCGAGCCGCAGACCGCGGAGCTCAAGAACATGCCCTGCACCCGCCCACCACGAAGCAGAGTAAGGAAGGTCTGCACCAGCTCCCCGGTGGTAAACCCGGCCCGCGGCACATTGGCTGAACTGCGCAGAGCGCAGTAGTGGCAGTCGTTGCGGCATTGATTGCTGAGTAGGACCTTGAAGAGGGGGAGACACCGGCCGCCGGCGGCGGCCTCGAATACCATCCCCGGCCGGGCTCCGAAGCGCACCGGAGCCACGGGGGGGAGGTCCGGGGAGGCCACATCGAAGGCCGCTCCCTCAGTGAGCAGTTCCAGACGGTGAGAAGACTTCAGCGCAACCACCTCCACCGCAAGAGGGTAGGAGCCGACGATGCACGTGTATTCTATCAAACAATTATTCGATTGTCAAGAGGCTTCGTGCATCTTCCGAGACGGATGGGTAACGAGACCTTTGGAGTGCCGGCGCGCGGTTGACTTGGGGCGAAGCGGTGGACTATAATCGGCCCTGTTAGCGGGAACCCCGGGGCCCCGATCCTCCAGCGTTGGTGGTGCATTCTTTGCTGCGCTTTGTCGGGCGACGGATCATCCGCGCGATGGTCTTCTTTGGGGAGACCTATCGCCTGCACGCTGATACGTTGCTGGGCATGATACGCGGGCAGACGGAGTACGGGCCGACGGTGCGGCAGATGGCGCACATCGGAGTCGCCAGTCTGCCGATCGCAGCGATCACCATGCTGCTTTCGGGCGCGGTACTGGCCTACCACGGCGCCATCGAGACGGCCCAATTTGGCGTCAGTCAGTATGCGGGCTGGATCGTGGCGGAGACCATGTGCCGGGAGTTGTCACCGGTGCTGGTTGCCTTCGTGGTGGCGGCACGTGCAGGCTCGGCGATGGCGGCCGAGCTGGGCACGATGAAGGTCACCGAGCAGATCGATGCCCTCAGGTCGCTGGCTACCAGCCCGGTGGATTACCTGGTGATCCCCCGCTATATTGCCTGCGTCAGCATGATGCCCGTGTTGGTGTTCTTCGGCGACGTGCTCGGCGTCTTGGGCGGCTACATGATGGCCGTGTTCACGCCGATGCTCAACGCCGCTGATTTCTTCGCCTACATCCCGATGCATCTGAAAGTCGCCACGGTGCTGGGAGGTCTGGGCAAGGCTTTGGTGTTCGGAATGATCGTTGCGGTGGTGGGCTGCCACCAGGGCCTCCACTGCGGCATGGCGTCGGAGGACGTGGGGCAGGCGACCACCAGAGCCGTAGTGTACTGCATCATCCTGGTCTATGTCGCCGACGCCCTGCTGGCACCGATCCTGTTCCACTGAGACCACCGCCCCATCGGGGCCCTGGAGGCACATGAGCCGGAGCGACCGCGGGAGCGAGAGGCCTGCGCACGGCCAAGACGACGGTGACAGCGGCCGTCGGGTCCGACCCGTCAAGGGCCCCTCCGAGGCCCCTGTGACCTCCGGCCACCAGGATCCCGACGAGGGCCTGGCCATCGCGCCCCCGGATGGGAGCTGCGACGACACCGCACCCCTGATCGAGGTGGAAGGACTGCACTACGCAGTCAACGGCCATGAGATTCTCCGGGACGTGAGCTTCACAGTCCATCGAGGCGAGACCTTCGGCGTCATGGGGATGTCGGGCTCGGGCAAGAGCACCCTGCTCAAGAACCTCATGGGCCTGGTGCGGCCAACGGCGGGGGAGATACGCATCGAGGGGCACTCCATCATCGGGCTATCCGAAGCCGAGTTGATGCGGGTCCGGGCGAGGATGGGCATGTGCTTTCAGTACGCGGCGCTCTTCGATTCCCTGTCGGTGTACGAAAACGTCGCTTTCGGACTGAGGAGGCGGCAGCGTCGCGAACGTATCCGGGAGGACTATATCCGCGAGCAGGTGCTGATCCATCTGAGGGAGGTCGGGCTGGAGGGGACCGAGGGCAAGATGCCATCGGAGCTCTCGGGTGGGATGCGCAAGCGAGTGGGGA
>CAYRFY010000480.1:0-6476 GCA_964423635.1 uncultured Armatimonadia bacterium
GGAAACCAATAGGCGCCGACAGGCCCCCGCCGCCGGAGGGCGCTAAACACATACTCCGGCCCGACTCGGCGATCACGCTTTGCGGGATCGCCGCCTGGCCGCGGCACCGATCCGAGGCGAACCTCCGCGCCGTGCTCGTCGTGTTGGAGCGGAGCTTCGATAGCAGTACAACCGGACTTGTAGGCTATGCCCGGCGCAGACCGTCCGCTGGCGGGCTCGGGCCGTTTCCCAACGCCGACGCCGGCCTTCCGGGCCGCCCCACCGACGGTCGGTGGGGCGGCTCAACCCATGTGCGGTTGTAGTGCTACAGACCCCGGGCCTGTGCCAGTGCCGCTTTCAGTGTTGCCAGGCCCCGGGTGATGTGCTGGACCGCGTCGGGCTCGAAGTCGAACACCTCGATGGAGGCGTACCTGTCAAATCCCACGTCCAGCAGCGCCTTCATCAGGGGCACGAAGTCCGTGTCTCCCCAGCCGGGGGCGCGCTTGTTGTAGTCATTGCAGTGATAGTGGAACAGCACGTCGGCGGTCCGGGCGATCTCCCCGGGGAGGTCCACCTCCTGGTGCAGCATGCTGTAGGTGTCGAGGATCACGCCCACATTGGGGAGGTTGATCTCCGCGGCCATCTGCCGCGCCTCGGCGGCCCGGAGCACCAGGTTGTTGTTCACGCACACCGCCAACGGCTCGATGCACACCTTGAAGTCGGCCTCGGCGCCCACCTCGCCGCAGCGGCGCATGCAGTCGCGGAACCAGCCCCAGGCCTCGCCGTACATCACGCCCTCCTTGACCCACCGTTGCTGCGGAGAGCCCACCACCATCATCGATCCGCCGATCTCGACCCCGAAGCGCACCAGGTCTTCCATATAGCGCGCCGTGGCCTCGCGCACCTCCGGGTCCGGGTCGGTGACGTGATAGCCCTCGGTGTGCGACAGCAGCCAGTGGATACCGGCCACGGCGACACCTGTGCTCCTGGAGCTATCGACGATCTGCGCCTTCTGCTCGTCGGTGATGGCCCGCACGTCGAAGTTCAGGGTGAAGGGCGAGATCTCCACGCCGTCGTATCCCGCCTCGGCCGCGGCCTCGAACTGCCGGGCAATGCTCCACCTCTCGGCATCCTCGGTCCAGAAGATCTCGTTGCAGATAGCGAATCTCATCAGAAAGCCTCCGCAGGGCGGCGCAGGGACGGCGCCCGGGTAGTCAGGGATATTCACGAAGCAATTCGCCGCGAGACACAGGATACCCTTCGGCCGGGGAGGGGGCAGCTATCGGACCGGTGGCGTCGCTCGGGCCTGTGGGGGGACGCAAAGCGGCCTCCCGATTTCGGGAGGCCGCTGGAAACTCACCTGCGGTGCGTACCGCCAGGCTTACTTGCCCAGCATCAGGTCGTACTGCACGTTGAGCGAGCTGGCGAGGCCGTCGTTGTTCCAGAAGTCGTAGCCCAGCATGATCGAGGAGTTGTCGGAGACGGCGTACTTGACGCCGACATTCAGGCCGCCGATGGCGCTCTCGCCGGAGACGTAGTCCACGCCCAGCCACCACTTGTCATCCAGCGGGCGGTCCCAGCCCAGCATCAGGCCGCTGCTCTCGTCGGAGCCGTCGAACGGGTCGGCCAAGACGTTGTCGTCACCGGTGAAGAACCCCACATGCAGCCTGTCCACACCGAACTTGTAGCTGGCGACGCCGTACCAGATGTTCGGGGAGGTGTTCTCGTTCGTCCCGAAGCCAACGCCGCCGATGGCGAAGCCGAACTCCTTGTTCGCACCGAACGAATCGAAGCTGTACTTGGCGTTGAAGTACAAAGGATCGTCGGTCTTGGTCGCATAGTCCAGGCCGACCTCGAGGCCCTTGCAGACACCGTACTGCAGACCGAAGGCACTGCCGTCGCGGGCCACCTTATTGGGGGTGCCGAGGATGGTCACATTGTCGTAGTTGATCTGGAAGCTGCGCTCCGCCTGCACATCGGTGGACGGCACGAGAATAAGACTGGACGGCATGGCGTAGGCCACTGTTGCGGTGAGACATGCGACGACTGCAATCATCCCAACGATACGCGCCATGTGGATCTCTCCTTGATTGTGCGTATGGGCCACATGCGATGCGGTGGCCCTGTTCCCTCCGTCAGTCGGCTCCCGGCCGCTTTCGCCCACCGAGGGCGTCACGACCGCCCGGTCTCCGACTGTTTCCCCCTACGCCGCGCGGCCCGGCACACTCGCTACCTGCCGCCGCGGAGCGCACGGTGCTCAAAGATGTCCTGTGATCCCTGGTGCCGAACACCCCCTTGGACCCCACCGGCCCCAGCGGACCTCACCACCGCCCGACAACCGCTTCTATGGGCCGGACTGTCGGGAGATGGACGCCCGAAATCGACGCCACGCCGCACGAAGCGCCAATCCGACGCGGGAGTATGCCATCCCTGCAGGCACGTCGTCTAACGGATTCTTCTTGTCATTATGCGTCAAGATTATGTCTGGCACTCCTCTCGGAATCGCGCGGAAGACCACAGACAGACGCAGGAATGGCAACATGCCCTACCGGTGCCACTCCGCGGGTGGGGCCCCGACGGGCAACCGGCGCCGCAACACCAAGCGGCCCCCCGATGATTGTCGGGGGGCCGGAGACAGTGTGACGTTCAGGCTAGACATGGAGACGTGGCCGGGAGGCCCGCCCATACAGGCTTCTACTCGAAACTCAGTTGGTACTGAAGATTCACCGTGTCGGCGATGCCGTCGTGGTTCCAGAAGTCGAAGCCGCACAGCAGCGACGAATCCGGCGAGATGTCGTACCGGACCCCCACGTTCAGCGCCCCCTGAGTGCTCTTGCCCTGCATATAGTCCACTCCCACCCACCAGCGCTCCCCCAGCGGACGGTCCCAGCCCAGCAGGAGACCGCTGCTCTCGTCGGTACCCGCCAGCAGATCGCGGAGGGTATTGTCATTCCCGGTGAAGTAGCCCAGGTGCAGCCGGTCGGCCCCGAAGGCATAGCTCACCACCCCGTACCAGATGTCATGGGTCGGCGCGTTGTCCACCCCGAGGGCGTAGCCCCCGACGGCCATCTTGAAAGCCTCGCTCTCGCTGGACAGCGGGAACGCGTACTTGGCGTGGAAAAAGAACGGGTGGTCCACACCCCACAGGACCTCAACGCCCACATCCAGACCCCGACACACCCCATAGCTCAGCCCGGTGGACCCCAGATCGTTGACGTACTTGTCGGTGGTACCGATGACCGAGATGCTGTCCACGTCCAGCCGGTAGGTGCCCACAGGCTGTGTGTCCGTCGAGGGCACCGAGATCAGGTTCAGCGGCGAGCCCAGTGATATGCCTGCGGTGCATACCACGAGCAATAGAGACGGCCAGGATGCGCGCGACAATGTCATCTCTCCTTGTGCATGTCTGCGGATCGGGTCCGGGGGGGTGCAGGCCTCGCGGAGGCCAGGACCGGGGGCGGGCAGCGCCCCTGTTACACAGGATATGCAAACACGACTCACCCTCTTGGGTTTACGGCCGAATGCAGCGGTTCTTGAGGGCAAATCGCGTCTCTTCCTGAGATAAAAGGGCCAATCTTCAACCACTTCAGCGCGCATGCGCAGGCCTCCGATCGTCCCATCGGAGGCCTGTGGCCGCGCACGGTAAGTGGCCGCTTTGCTGTCCCCCGCAGTTTACGCCGAGCCGCCACTCGTCGGCAAGGGGTCCATCCCGGCCCGGAAGGGCAACCGCGGGCGAGAGGGGAATCTCTCCGGCGTGAAGTCCGGCTCGTGTAACGCCTCCACGACCAAACCAACGCAACACCCGGGAGCCTGCTAATGCGCCTTCGCCACCTGCTCGCCGCACTCGTTTTCGCCACCGGACTGCTCGCCTCACCGCCCGCACTCTCGGACGAACAGGAGACCGCCGCCATGCCGCCGCTCACCCTCAAGAGCAAGACGCTATTGGACGCCACCTCACCGCTGATGCACGCCTCGTACCTGCACGCCACCGGAACGGAGATGGTCAAGGTCGGGGGCTACTCGCCGGACAACGGCGAGACCTGGACCTCGCTGCCGCCCACCCCCGACTTCGACGGCGGCCTGCCCCACGGCTACCGCCGCGAGGGCTTCCCGCTCTTCTCCGACGACGTAACGGGCAATATCCTCCGCGTGGTCCCCGCCATGGATACCCCCGGCCTGGACCCCACAACCGTGGAGCCACCCGTTGCCCTGGAGACCTATTACCTGCGCTACCGCGTATCCAAAGACGGGGGCAAGACCTACCTGTTCGACGAGCAGATCGTGGCGGCGGGGCAGACGGAGGAGAACCCCTTCGAGGGCGTCTGGCGCGGCAAGAATGCCATCTTCATGGGGGATGTGGGCTCCCAGATGCTGCGCACACAGGAGGGCAAGATCCTCATCCCGGCCCAGGCCTGCATCCTGGGCGAGGACGGCAAGCTCGCCTCACCCGGCGGCGGGTTCACGTACACCGATGTGGTGATCGTCATCGGCACCTGGCAGGAGGACGGCCGCCTGAGCTGGGAGACGGCCCGACGCATCCAGGGTGATCCGGCGCGCTCGACCAGGGGCGTGATCGAGCCCACCTTAGCCCAGTTCGCCGATGGCCGGATCCTCTGCGTGATGCGGGGCAGCAACGGGGGCAGCAAGGACCCCGACTGCCTTCTCCCCAGCTACAAGTGGTTTTCGGTGTCTGAAGACGGCGGGTACACCTGGACCACGCCACAGCAGTGGACGTACGAGGACGGCTCGAGCTTCCACTCCCCCAGCGCGATGTCGCAGCTTCTCACGCACTCCTCGGGCCGGTGCTTTTGGATCGGAAACCTCAGCCCCCAAAACTGCCGCGGCAATCATCCCCGGCACCCGCTGGTGATCGGGGAGGTGGACCCGAAGACCCTCCTGCTGCGCAGAGGCAGCGTGCTTGAGGTAGACGGTCTAGAGCCCGGGGAGGAGGATGTGAACCTGTCCCACTGGTGGGGTCTGGAGGACCGGCCGACGGGGGATATCGTCATCGTGGGTGCCCGCCACAATATCGGCTACACCTCGTCGCGGCCGGTGAAGTACGTGGTGGGTGTGCAATAGGAACAGGGCGGACGGCGCCGTCTGTAGGGCGGGACCCGCATTGCCGTTCGCCGTTCGGACGGCGGTGAACGTCGCCTCACCCCCCTGCCCCCTCTCCCTTACTCCGCGATACGGCCGCGGAGACGGGAGGAGGGGGAGTACGGCAAACGGCTTTCCGCCGTCGCCGTCTGTAGGGCGGGGGCCTGTACCCCGCCGCCGTGGCCGTCTGCCGTCGCCGTCTGCCGTCGCCGTTCGCCGTCTGTAGGGCGGGGGCCTGTACCCCGCCGCCGTGGCCGTCTGCCGTTCGCCGTTTGCCGTCGCCGTCCGCCGTCGCCGTCCGCCGTCGCCGTCTGCCCCGAAGGGGCAATGCATACTAGCCACGGGTGGAACCCGTGGATCGTCGCCGCCCCGCCTCTATTGCCGTCGCCGTTTGCCCCGCAGGGGCTATACACAACCAGGCGGGGGCGTGAGCCCCCGTCGCGAGCGCGCCACCGACCCTGAGCCCCGGAGGGGCGACACAGGGGCCGGCAGCGTTCGGGTCCCTGCGCTACTCTCCGTCGTCCGGGCCCTCTTCGGCCCCGCCCATCCGGTACTTGATGTCGTAGTTGATGATGAAGTCCAGCTCCTCGTCCGTGAAGCCATAGTGCTCGGCAAGCACCCGGTCGATCTCGTCAATGATGGGCTTGGATGCCGGACCGTCGAACGTCTCTATGCGCAGGCCGCTTTTGTTCATGGTTGAGACGTGGCGCTCGTAATCATCAAGCAGGCGCTCGGCAAGGCTCGTAGCAGAAGCACGCAAGGCCTCCGACCACTCGCCTAGGTCCGTAGGTAATTCGAGGACCTCCCTGCGGTTGGTATGTCTGCAATCGGAGTAGGTGAGCGTGTAGAACGCGAATAAGGACGAGTTGAGCAGGGCGAGCGCGGCCATCCGGGTGGAGTGGTCCGCGAAGTAGTCCTGAAAGAGCTCGCCCCGGGGGCGAACCCTTCCTGTGGCCACCTCCGTGGCCATAGGCGCGCGCGAGAGAAACTGACAGAAGTACCCCGGGGTCCTGACGTAGTAGACGGGATGCGTTGAATGCTCGACGCTCCAGTCCTTCAGACGCGCCAAAGTGCGGAAGGCCTTCATTGCCACGCTCATCGCGTTGTCGCAGCCGACCTTGGCGAGCGAGTGTGCGAACGGCAGCGGGAGTTCAGTATGCGTGGCATACTGCAGGCAGGCGAACAGGTGCGGGCGCTCCTCCTTCCACCACCTATGGAAGCGGGTGGTGTGCACCGGGCTTGTCTCGCCCCTCCATGGAGCCGTCAGCATGACCAACAGACGCTTTTGCGCTCCGTCAAAGAGCTGGGATGGTCGGTTCGAGAAGCTCGCGAACCAGCGTTCGTACCGAGCCACGATGCGCTGAAGGGGAGCGAACTTGTCCGCACATATCAGCGACACG
>CAYRFY010000481.1:0-6475 GCA_964423635.1 uncultured Armatimonadia bacterium
GACACCGGTCGTGGTCTACGGAGCGGGCGGAATGGGACGCGAGGTCGCCGAGACCATTCTCGCGCGCGCGGAGGCCGACGGCAGTCTCGAGTTGGTCGGCTTCCTGGATGATGGACCCGGTGCCGTGGGCACGCAGATCTACGGCATTCCAGTGGTGGGCGACGGCACGTGGGTGCGCGAGCACGCCGATGTTCCGGTTGTCCTGGGCATCGGGCACCCTCGGATTCGGTACCAGGTGGTCCAGAAGGTGCTGGAAATGGGGGGCAAGTGGCAGACCGTAATCCACCCATCGGTGAAGGTCGCCCCGTCGGCGAAGGTCGGGACGGGGGCGGTGATCTTTGCGGGCTGCGTTCTCTCAAGCGACGCCACGATCGGGGCGTACTCTTACGTGAATTACAACGCGGTGGTCTGTCACGACGCAGTGGTGAGCGACTTCGCCTGTATTATGGCGCTGGTAGCCCTTTCCGGCAATGTCCGGGTCGGTGAGGGCACCTTCGTCGGCATGGGAGCGACCACAAGGCAGGGGGTCAAGATTGGGAAGTGGAGCATCGTCGGCGCGAGCGCCTGTGTGGTGCGCGACATCCCAGACTACTGCGTAGCGATGGGGGTACCGGCTGTACCCTCCCGGCGCTATCAGGGCCGCGAGGAGATGCCGTCGTACTGACGGGCGGTGTCTCTACCGCGGCCAGGCCACTGGCGAACCGGGGAACTCATGCCGCCGCTGGTACGAGCCGCACGTGGAACACCGCGTGCGTCGGGTCTGCGTGTCCAGCGAGTGAGGCGAGATGTAGATGCGAGAAGCTGAGGGGCTGGCTTGGGCCAGGCAGTGGCGCCAGAACGCTCTTCCGAGACCACGGGGCATGGGAGAGAGCGCTCTGAGGACCGGACCTGCCACTGGCCGCGACTGCCCAGACGGACAAAGGACCTCGGAAGTTGCTGGTGACGATCTCGCCCAGGATGCTCCGGTGCATCCGCCCGCGCGTCGTGGGCCGGGAAAGCGCCGTCTGAAGTTCTCACCGGTAGTAACCCTGGACGCGCGTCCTGTTGCTTGGATGTCGTGCCGCTGCGGTACCAGGCCACGTCCGACTGCCGTGAGGGCAACTGAACCACCTACCTGCCCCAAGTGGCACAGGGCTACCGGTTGGGCGTTCGTCGACGGGGCATGCGCAAGTCGACGCTCGTGGAACACAGACGGGTCAGCCGAGGGCGTTGCGCTTGGCGGGCCCGACGACGTGGGCCGGCGCACCCGCCGCAACGACGTTTGCGGGCAGGTCGGTCTCCACGACTGCTCCGGCCGCCACTGTGGTGCCGGCGCCGATCGTGACCCCAGGCAGAGCCAGCACCCCGATGCAGAGGAAGGCGTACTCGCCAACCTCCACACCCTCGCCCAGCCGCACGCCCTGCGCCACCACTGAGTGGCTACCCACGACGCAGTCGTGCTCCACAATGCAGCCGGTGTTCAGTATGACGTTCTCCCCGATGGCTGCCCATGGGTTCACTATTGCTGCGGCTACGGCCTGCAGTCCGGCTCCGATGTCGGCCTGCGCCGCGATGACCGCCGAAGGGTGGATCGCGGCCCATGGTACAAGGCCCGCGTCCATTGCTCCCGCGTACCTGTCCGCGCGCGCCCTGTTATCCCCAATCGCGACCACGAAGTGGGACGCGGTGTCAGTCACCAGGTCCACTGAAGTACACGCGCCAACAACCATCTGGCCAGATCGTGTTAAGGTTCCGTGCAGTTCCTCGCGGTCATCCAGAAAGCACGCAACCTCAGCTCGCCCCTGACAGGCAAGTGTCCACGCAATCACGTGGCCGTGACTACCCGCCCCCAGCACCACCACGCGCGCTCTGCCGCCCATGTGCTCCGCCTCCATTCCCCAAGCATCGTGCGTCTATATCAGGTCCCGGACGGCTCGGCTCAGGCTGTCGAGGTCTGTGGCGTGCACCAAGGGACCCAGGCCTCGCAGTATGCAGCGCGGCACCACGGTGAGCTTGCGGCCAGCCACGGTCACGTGCGCCCCGTCGTACGGGGGGTACCAGAACCCTCTTGCCCGCCGGTCGGCCTCCTCAGGCGCAAGGTCGCACGTGATCTCGCGCAACGCGTCCACTTCACCACGTGTCACGTACCGAAGGCCCTTCTGTGGCGTGGCCTGGAGTTCCCCGTCTCGGTGAACCCGGCGGCAGACACTGTGAAAGAGACGCAACATGTGCTGCTGCGTTTGCAGCTCCAGGGAGAGAGCAGTTTCGAGTTCGGCATCGATGGGGAAAGGCCGGCACTCGACAACGGGTCCAGCGTCGAACTGACTCACCATGAAGTGGCACGTTGCGCCGTACTCGCGGTCTTGCTCGATGATCGCCATATTGTAGCCCCCCACCCCGCCGTGACGCGGCAGAGGTCCGGGATGGAAGTTGATGGCCCCTTTGCTTGGAAAGGCGAGTACTGCGTCACGGATCCGATGGGGATACAGGTAGCTGATCACCCAGTCCACACGGCCGATCGCAGCCCCCATCTCACTTTCAGGTTCCTCAATCGCTTCCAATAGGCTCGCCTGACTGAATACAGGTATGCCCAGGCTGCGAGCGTAGACCGCGAGAGGCCGGGGGTTCAACCAACCCGGCTCAGGCGCGGCTGGCGTGACGACCGCCCGGACATCCCAGCACAGCTGTTGGTGGAGGTACTCCAGTGCTAGAGTACCACCGGGCTTGCGGCCGAAGAAGACCACAGTTGGCCTGTCGCTGTCTGCCGCCATATGGAGGCCCTCCGTTTCGCTGTCCTTGCTCGGATCGGCTCGTAGTGCTGCCGCAGTCACACTGGCCCAGAGCATGCGCCGTTGGCCGCGCCGCCCCCAAGGGCTCATCCTCGCCAGACAGTCTCTTGCTGACCGTCTTCCCCGCGCGCTCGGCGGATTCCTTCTGCGCGTCCGCGCCAATGCACATACCGCGCGTTGACCAACGACGTCCACGACACCGGCAGCGTGTGCCGTCCGCAGTCTGACCGCCTGACCGGCCGTCCCACCTCGCGCTGCGGCCGGAGGCACCGGACACCATGGTCCTCAGCGCCCTTGCGCAACCACGCGACACTAAGCCCTCGCCGGGCCCCCATCGCCTCGGCTAGGGTCACTGCCCCGTGGCTCTCAGCCCATCGCTCGGTCAGTCGTCTGGGGCTGACAGGAGGCAGCGCAGGCGCGAGAAGCGTACTGGGACCGCGGGCGGGCAGCCACGAGAGACGGCCGGCAGACGGCCGCGCACAGCCCGGTAGAGCCATGCGACAGGCCCAGCACGGAGGGCATCCGATAACACGGCCGCTTCCGCACACGAGTGCGACGACGGCTGCAGGTGCACAGGCGACTGCCCGATGCTTGCCTGGGTTCTGGAGCCGCACCGAACCGCCCCATCTAGTGACAATGGCTCAGCCTCTCACTCATCGTTTGCGCGTTCGGCGCCCAGGCTTTGCGCCATCGCTTGCGGTGTTCCCGGGGAACTGGTATGGTTTATCGTGGTTGTTTGTGCAGGACGATGGCGTCACTTGGGGGAGTGAGCTGCCACGGGGAGAATCCACCATGGACATCTGCCTTTCCTCGGCCGGGCGTAGGGTCGCCCTGGTCCGGTCCTTCGGGGATGCGTTGGGGGAACTCGCGCTTCCAGGGCGAGTACTTGCCGTCGACTGCTCCTCAGCGTCGGCCGCTTACCACCTAGCCGATGCGGCATGGAAAGTGCCTCCGTGTGACAGCCCCGAGTTCATCCCCACCATGCTCGAGCTTTGTCGCCGGGAGGCGGTTAGCCTACTGGTTCCGACCATCGACCCGGAACTCCCGGTCTACGCCGGGGCGCTGCAGCGGTTCAGTGATCTGGGCGTCACGGTCGCTGTTTCGGGTACGTCCGCCATCGAAGTAGCTGCCGACAAGGTAGCGTCGCACGCCTGGCTCGTCTCCCATGGATTCCCCACGGTGCGCCAGGCATCGCCGGAAGACGTGCTCGCCGCGCCGGACGAGTGGCAGTTTCCTCTCATCGCCAAGCCTGTGCGCGGCAGCGCCGGTATCGGGGTTCAGCGGATCGACAGTCGCGAGGCGCTGAGTCTGCTCGCGACACATTCGCGGGACATGGTGGTGCAGGAGCTAGCGCCCGGTGCGGAATACACCACCAACTGCTACGTCAACCGTGCCGGCAAGTGCCTCTGCACCGTCCCTCACCGACGCCTGGAGGTCAGGGCCGGGGAGATCAGCAAGGGAGTGACCCGCAAGCATCCCGGTCTGATGGACCTGGCCCGGCGCATT
The DNA here is from genome assembly GCA_964423635.1 of uncultured Armatimonadia bacterium. Classification (GTDB taxonomy): domain Bacteria; phylum Armatimonadota; class Zipacnadia; order Zipacnadales; family JABUFB01; genus CAYRFY01. The sequence goes on from CAYRFY010000481.1 coordinate 4,275, forward strand.
GCCGAGACACTCCCCGGCGCCTATGGCGCCATCACCGTTCAGGCCTTCCTCGCCGATGATGACACCATCCGCGTCATCGAGATCAACCCCCGCTTCGGCGGCGGCTATCCGCTCTCGCATGCCGCCGGAGCCGACTTCCCCCGCTGGCTCATCCAGGAAGCGCTGGGGCAGACCGTAGACACCGTATGCACCGACTGGCGCGACAACCTCGCCATGCTGCGCTACGACGACGCGGTGTTCGTCGACGGGCGAGAAATCGGGGTCGAGTGGTCTTGAGCGGCGCAGGTCGCGACAGGGGTGCAGAGACCTCTCAGGTATCCGGTGCGTCGGTCGGCGCGGCAAAGTACCGCTGCGTCGTCTTCGATCTGGATGACACGCTCTATCTGGAGCGCGACTACGTGCGCAGCGGGTTCCGGGCGGTGGGGGAATGGGTGCGGGAGCGGTGGGGCGAGCCACGGTTTTCCGAGTTGGCCTGGCGCCACTTCCTCGAGGGCGTCCGCGGCACGATCTTCAACCGCGCCCTGGAGGACCTGGGGCTGCCCACCGATCCGCAAGTGGTCTCCGAGGCAGTGCGCATCTACCGCGAGCATGTGCCCGACATCGCCCTGCTGCCCGACGCTCGTGAGTGCCTCCAGAGGCTGCGCGGGAAGGCATTCCTCGGCGTGGTCACCGATGGCCCCTTGGTGTCGCAACAGCGCAAGACGGAGGCGCTGGGTCTCCCTCGGCTGGTCGACCACATCCTCTACACGGCAGAGCTCGGCGAGGGGTTCGGGAAGCCACATCCGCGGGCCTTCGAGGAGATGCAGCGCCGCGCGGGCGTGCGTGGGGAGAGGTGCGTTTACATCGCCGACAACCCCCAGAAGGACTTCATCGCGCCCCGGCAACTTGGCTGGGGCACCATCCGCATCGTGCGCGAGGCAGGCGTCTACGCCGGGGTCGAAAGCCCCGAGAGTCAGGATGCCGACTGGACGGTGACAGACCTGCTCGAGGCGATGCAGCGTCTCTCTGTGTAGCTTCCGGGCAATGGTAGCACGGAAAAGGGCTGGCCCACGAATGGGGGCCAGCCCTTTGTGTGTCGGGTCATGGTCGACAGACCTACGACCGCCGTCGGCGCCGAAAGCCGATAGCGACGGGGATCATGCCGACGAGGAGCAGAAGACCCAGGGAAGGTTCCGGGGTGCATGCCGACCAGCCTGAAGCACCTGCGAACGTGGCACTCGACCCCGTATTGTTCGTGACGCAGACCCACTCCCAACTCGGCTGCGGATCCATGCCAAACTGTATGGAGGCCATAACGCCGCCAGGCATGATCGGGAACTCCGTGGTTGCCTTGCTTGACGTCTTTGAGAACGATACCTGATGGGGGACTGGATCGGGCCCGGTGTAGCCTGCGTAGTCATCGGTATCGTAAGCACACTTGACATCCAACAGGACATTGGGGTTCCAGTTGCCGGCGTCGTCGCCAAAGAAGCGGCTGGTTGACGTTGTCAGATTGAAGGCCCCTACCTTGTGCATTGTGGGGTTGAAAAGGTTGTTCATCGCGAAGCATATTGTGCCACCGTTCGCGACCTTCCACTTGGTGGTGCTTTGCCATAGCGTCCAGCCGTTCCAGGACCCGGAGTCGTCAGGGTCTCCGCTCGGGCGGTTGTCTACGGCCCACGATGAATCGACACCGGCCTTATACCAGACTGGCAAAGGCCACTCAGTGATGTTGGCCTCCGCCACCCCAACCATCACCAGCAGCAACAATGTGATCAGCGTCAAGTGCGTCCTCATTGAGGCTCTCACTCCTCTTCTCCCGTATCTCCCTCCGTGGAGTCGGATACTGTCTCCCTTTTGTCCGCTCTAGCAGGGGACCCGGCCATCAGGCCCCGTACCCGTTCTTTCAGACTTGCGGGATGGCGCGCATCGCTCCATTCGCCGAGTGCACCTGAGAAGCGACGGATACGACGCTCCTCCCCGCAGGCGCAAGACCTCCTCTCCCTTTGCGATTGTGTCTGCCCCGCGTTACCTATCGTGCGCGGGTCTCCCGATTGCCCAGCTCCCGGACCGAACATCCGTGGGCCGAGTATGTCTTCAATTGGTACACTCCGGCGGACGGCGCGCAAGAAGAACCTGAAGGTTCTGAGGCCTGAGCCCGCCGCTCGGCGCACTGGTAATGCGGCGAAATCTGCTCGAAAACGTCTCCTACACTACGCTCT
>CAYRFY010000482.1:0-4661 GCA_964423635.1 uncultured Armatimonadia bacterium
CGTCCCGCGAGGTGCGGGGCGGCCGTTTTGACTTGGCCGTCAGGCTCCTGACTCACATTATGCATGAACGCACTGGGGGCACATTTCGCCATTCCCACGTCGGGAACGGCCGAAGTGTTGCCGTTCTCCCCCCTCCTCCCGTCTCCGCCGGTCCCGCCCTGCGGGACGGAGTACAAGCGGCTCGAAGAGACGCCGAGAGGCGGGGCCGGGGGGGTGAGGTGACGTGAATCGGCCCCTGCCCGGAACCTGCATAATCTGAGTCCTGAGGCCGCCTAGTGGCGCCGACCCCGTCCTACGAGGCCCCGATCATCGCCCAGAAAACGCCTTTGGAGAACTTGAACCTCATCCTGGGCAACTGGACCCTGCCCGGACTGGGCATCTGGTCTTGGGGGACACGGAGTACCCTGGGTAGGCCGAGGTCGGTCTTGACTCCCGTCCTGGCCAGGCGCGTACCGAAATTGCCCACGAACACATTGGCCAGCTCTCCGACGAGGTCCACCACATCGCTGCTGCCATAGTCTACCTCGAAGCCGGCGAACACCTGCGCAATCCCCGGCACGCATGGCTTGGGAAACCCCAGTACCAGTCCCCAGTTGATGTCACCGGAGAGGGTGATGACGCCCAGGGCGCCCTCAAAGGGAGCGCCGGGGGCTTCCTCACCGGCGTAAAGGAGCTTCTCATTGCAGGCGGTGGAGAAGGATTCCGCGAAGGACCGCTTCATGCAGTCGATGAGCTCAGGCTTGACTGCGGCCTGCTGGGCGGGCGTGAGCGCAATGCGCTGGACGCCCTGCCCGGCGGCGCCGGCGGGCCTGGCCGCGGGGGCCTTCTGAGCCGCCCGGGAGACAGGCCGGGCGGCCGGAGCCTTCGGCTGTACCGGCACCCCGGGCTTTGCCGACGGGGCCCTCTGGGGTCCTTGAGCCGGCGCCTTGGCCACCGCGGCGCTCTGCGGGGCCTGTGCAGTTGGTTTCGCCGGCGTCCGGCATCCCGCCTGAGCGGGCCGGGGAGCCTTCGGGATCTCGGGGCGCTGCGGCGGGCTGCCGGCAGGGCCTTGACCCGGCGGCCGGGGTGGTGCTGCCTTCTTGGCGGAGAAGAAACCCAGGACGGACTTGGTGGCGTCCTGTGGTTTCTCCTTCTTCGCCGGTACAGGCTGTCTGCTCATTGTCTCAGCTCATCTCCCGTCTCGCCGGAAAGTCGGCGCTCTCAACGGACCGCGCGGCCCCGCTCAGGCGTGGCCGGGTCCTCGGTAGCCCCTGCCGAAGCCGCACCCGAAGGGCTCGTCAAAGGGCCGAAACGGCACCATCGCCCCGATCTCTTCCAGTCGTGCCATCACCGCGTCCGGCAGTGGGCCCGCATTCACCGCCGCCACGTTCATCTCCACCTCCTGCGCCGACCGGGCCCCCATCAGCACCGTGTCCACGTCCGGGTTTGAGATCACCCAGCGGATGGCGAGGTCCGTGATGGGCATCCCGAGCTCGTCCAGAAGACCATACAGCGTTCTGAACTGCTCCCGTCTCGACGGGCTCAGCCATTTGGCGCCGCTGCCGACCTCCTCGTCAAAGCGCCGGGCCAGCCAGCCCTGCTGCAGCGGCGAGCCGATGATCAGACCCATGTCCTGCCGCACCGCCTCCGGGATCACCGCGATGGATGCCTCACGCCACAGGAGGCTGTAGTTGAAGGCGGTCAGGACCACGTCGTACTGCCCGGTGGCGCAGATGCCGGCCATCACATACGCCGTGGTCCCGCCGAGGCCGGTGAACCGGATCAGCCCCTCGGCCTTCAGCTCCGCCAGGTATTCCGTGACAGGGCCGGTGAAGCTCTCCCAATCGGTCCACCAATCGCTCTGGCCGGGCCGATCGGGCTCGTGTACCATGAGTATATCTACGGCATCTCGCCCAAGCAGCTTCAGGCTCTGGGCGAAGGAATACTTCAGATGGTCCAGATTCCTGGCGTCGAAAGGCTGCGGCCTGCCCCCCAGCTTGGTGGACAGGATGACCGGCCGCGACACTCCGGCCAGCGCTTCTCCCAGTACCTCCTCGCTGTCCAGATAGCTGGGAGCGGTGTCCACGAAGTTGACCCCCAGCTCCAGTGCCCTGTGCACCGCTTCGTAGGCTCTCTCGCGGTCGTCCCCTCCGGCTCTGGACACAAATAGCCCGCCCATACCGAGTAGGCTGACCTCCAGCTCCGTACGACCCAGCGTTCGATAGTCCATCTCAGGCTCTCCCCTTCCCGAGATCTGGTGTGGCTTCACACGGCGTGCTCTTGCGTTCGGCTTCCGGAACGCCGCGCGAAGCGCCCCGTAGCAGCCTGGTACCGGCTTTTCGCCTCCCCGCGAAGGACGTCCGCGGCGAGAGCCATCCGGGCGGCTCTCGCCGATCCGGTCCCGACGTCTGCCGACCTTCCGGCCTACGGGGGGAGACACTCCGTGGTGGTGCCGCGACCGGCTCGCTCCAGGCCCCCCGGAGCCTGCCTCCCACGGTCTCGTGGGGCCGGTTGCGCTGCCTGCGAACCGTTATGCTGTTGGAACATATCGGCTGTCAACGTCACCTCTGTAGCCGAGCCTGATGTGAAAAGGCGATTGTTCCACATGCGCGAGCTCAGCGCGGGCCACAGACCCGGGCTGCTGCCGGCTCGGAACAAAGTGACGAGTCGCGCGTCCTTAGTTACAATACAGCCGGTTCACGGCACACGCCACTGACCGCTGCCTGTGCCGGTCTGTCGTTGCCAGGACACCACGGAGTGTCGGGGACGTGGTGGCGCCTTGTGGCGGCTCGGTCGGCAACGGCCGCCTCTGGGCCTGCACAGTCACACCGCAACTGACCTGCAGGGAGGGAATAGCCTATGGTGTGCCAGAGGTTCGTGCTGGAAGCCCCCGGAGCTGAGCGTGTCTTCATCGCCGGCGACTTCAACGGCTGGGACCCCGAGGCGCGCCGCATGAAGCGTGCGCGCAGGGGCGAGGACGTCTTCGTTACGCGCCTGGATCTGGAGCCGGGTGTCTACGAGTTCAAGTTCGTCGTCGATGGCGAGTGGATCTGCTGCCCCCACTCGCCCAAGGTCACCAACGGTCTGGGGGCCCAGAACTCGGTGGTCGAGGTCAAGAAGTAGCGCGATATTGGCCGGGTCGGACACGTGAGCGACTGGCGGGGCAGGGCTGCAGACTGCCCCGCACCTTCATTCGCGCTCCGGCGCCACTCCCATCTTTCCGGCCAAAGCACTGTCGGTCCCCACGAACGGTCCGTTGCCCCCCGTTCCCAGATACAGCCGCCACGGCTCATGCGGATCGGCGGCGATGCACGAGATGTGCGTATTGGGCAGCCCGGAGTTCTCCGGCTGCCACGTCTTCCCCCCATCACTGGACTTGAGCACCCCCACCGCGGCGTTTGCGTCATGGTACGGGTGGTCGGTGGTCCCCAGATAGAGCACCTGCGGATCGACAGGGCTGACGGCCAGACAGCTCGCGAAATGGTAGTCGTTGAGGCGCTCCCAGGTGCGTCCCCCGTCCCCGCTGGACAATAGCCCTCCGGGAAGCAGTTGCGGCGGGTCCAGGGCTCGCTCGTACCGCTCGCGCTGACACACGTAGAGAGTGTCGAAGTCCGCGGGCGAAGCCACCAGGGCCTGCACGTCCCCGAAGAGGGTCTCAGCGCCGCTCAGTCGCGTCCACGTGGCGCCACGGTCAGAGGTCTCGTATACTCCGCTGCCGATTCCCGGGTGGCCCCCGAGCGCCAGTCGCAGATGCCCGGGGTTCTCCGGGTCCATCACCAGGCCGCACGGCCTGCTTGCGGCGCCCTCCGGCAGGCCGCCGATGGCCGCCTGCCAGGTGGACCCATCGTCATCGCTACGGAACACGCCGTGTCCGTTGCAGGTCACGTACAGCGTCCGGCTCCCCGCCGGGCTGTCCGGGTCCACCAGGAGCGTCCTGATCTGTCCTGTCGGCAGCCCGCTCTCCGGCTCCCCCACCACCGTCCAGCTCTCCCCCCGGTCCGTACTTCGGCACACAAAGCCCCTATTGCTACCCCACTGGCCGGTGGCCGCCCACAGCTTGGCCCGGTCCTCGGGGTCGAAAGCCATGGTGAGGCAGTTGCCTGCGTCTCTCATGCCCTCCCGTGAGGTACGGCATGTGTCTCCGCCGTCATCGCTGACCAGCAGGCCGATGTCGTAGAAGCCGAAGTAGACCCGGCCGGGATCCACGGGATCGGGGAAGATGCCGAACAGACAGGTGACCTCGAGGCCGGTACCCGAGAACCGGCCGTCCTCGAACTGCCGGCAGTAGCGCTGGTCCCAGGTGGCGCCCGCGTCATCGGTCAGAAACACGTGTCCGGAGGTTCCGAACACTACCCGCTCCGGCGCCGCCGCACTGATGGCCAGGCACTCCACCGAAGGCCCCCAGTCGGTGATCCAGCCGTACTGCATGTTCTTGGCCGGAGTGTGGTGGTCGGTCACCTTCCGCCAGGCCTTTCCCCCATCCACGGTCTTGTAGACCCCGGCGCTCACCCAGGCCCAGTCGCCGACATACACGGTGTCTTCGTCCGTGGGGTGAATGGCGATCTCCCGATAGTTCGAGGTCATCTGAGCGGCCTCGTCTGGCTTGCCCACGCGCGTCGCCAGGCCGGCGCTTCTCGGCCGCCAGCTACGGCCCCCGTCCTCGGAGCGGTACACCCCGCCGT
>CAYRFY010000482.1:4671-6415 GCA_964423635.1 uncultured Armatimonadia bacterium
CCTCGAGCCGTGGTCGACACGGTGCAGTACGCCACTTCCGGGCTCGATGGCGCGATGGCAACTCTCGCCACCCTCTCGTGGGGCAATCCTGCCCCAGACGCCTGCCACGTCGCGCCCCCGTCATCGCTGCGGAACAGGCCCTGATCCGTGGCCGCCAACACATAGCGACCATCGGGAGACACGGACAGGCCGCAGACGATGGCGTCGGACGGCAAAGCCCCCTCCGTTACCGGCCGCCAGCTCTCGCCACCATCATCGCTCTTGTACACCGCCCCGGCGCCGTCCTTGCCCCATCGCGGACGCCCGATACCCGCATACACCACATCGGGGCGAGTAGGGTCGAAGCACAGCGTCCCGACGGGGGCCGAGAAGCTGTACCGCTGAGGCTCGGGGAAGCCCTGCCGCTTCCATGCCCATGTCTTGCCGCCGTCGGTGGACTTGAAGACTCCGCCCTCGAGGCCCAGCACAATGGTATCGCCGTCACTCGGGTGGACGGCGACGCACTGGACGAAGAGGTCATTGAGCCCTTCGTTGCTCGTGGTCCAGGACCGTCCGGCATCGGTGGAGACGAACAGGCCCCCAACATCGCAGCCGGCGTAGAGAAGGTCTGGAACCCGGGGGTCGCAGGCGATGGACTGGATCCAGCCACCGCCGCCGGGGCCCTGGGAGCGCCAGCGGATGTCGGCGGCGTGACCGGTGCCGAGGATGAGAGCGCAAAGGCCAAGCGAGATCATTGGGCGCATGGCAAAGCTCCTGTACCCGATGTCGAACCACCCGACAGAGGCGAATGGTGCCGCTTTCTGGGTGAGCTCATCTGCCCTGTCTCACACCTCCGGCCCCCAGGGCTCCTTGCGCTGCAGCAGCCTGGTGCCGTCTGCGAAGCCGTCGCCTCTGTGGGTGAGCAAGTGAATCAGCCTCTGGCGCCAGCGGGCCACGCGGTCGACGTGGTCGGGGTCGGTGGAGAGATCACGGAGCTCCTCACGGTCTTCCCCGAGATCGAAGAACTGCTCCGAGGCCGTGGTGGGGAACCAGATGTACTTCTCCTTGCCGTCGGTCAGGTAGTGCATGGCCTCCTCGGCCGAGTAGCACGGAGAGTGCTCCCCATGGAGGTACTTGCGCCAGGGCTCGCCCCGCACGGCGTCCAACACGCTCTGGCCGGTCATGCCGCGAGGCGGCTCCACCCCCACCGCGTCGAGGATCGTGGGCATCACATCCTGCAGCCCGACGACGTGCTCGAAAGTGCCGCGGGGGAGGTCGAAACCACCGGGGTAGCGAACCACAAAGGGGATGCGGGCGGAGCCCTCATAGGCATAGGTCTTCCGATGCAGGTGATGGTCGCCCATCATGTCGCCGTGGTCCGAAGTAAACAGCCACAGCGTGTTGGCGGCGGCTTTTCCGGCCACGCGCGAAAGCATCTCCATCATCCGCCCCAGCTCGTAGTCCAGGTGGGTGATGAGGCCGCGATAGCCCGCACGGCAGCGCTGGCTCTGCTCCGGGGTAAGGCGTCCCCGCCACGCCGTGCGCTCCAGGCCCGGCTGGCGGATATCGTGCCTGGCCGCCCACTCGCCCACGGGGATCGGCGGCAGTTCGCGGTCGGCGTACATGTCCCAGTAGAACTGCGGCGGGTCGTACGGTGAGTGGGGCCGCAGGTGCGAGCACCACAGGAAGAAGGGCCTGGTGGGGTCGCGCCTGCGGAGCTGCTGCAGGCTCACATCCGTGGTCCAGACCGTGGGATGCAGCCGCT
>CAYRFY010000483.1:0-6383 GCA_964423635.1 uncultured Armatimonadia bacterium
GCGGCGCGTTCCACGACCGAAGCATGCTCGCCCGCGCAACTGATTCTGGCGACAACCGAATTGGCGACGACGATATTCTCGGTGCACTGTCCCGGCGCCGTCGAGCCCAGCGTCAGCACGATCAGGGCTATGAGGGGTATCCGTGGTCCGATGCGGGCTGCCAATGGTCCCACTCCTCTTGGTTACGCATATGTTACCTGTGCGGCATGGCGGGCGCTATAATTCGCCGGGCCGGGCCGGGGGAGGCCCGGAGTCTGAGCCAGGCTGAGGAAGCTTCCATACATGCACATAGGACCTGAAAAGGCCGCCGAGATGGCGGGCCTCTTGCAGTGCGCCCTGCCTCGGGAGGGGCGGGCCCCCGGGGACATCCGGGTCAGTTGGGCCCCGGGGCGAATCAACATCCTGGGGGAGCATACCGACTACAACGACGGCTACGTGCTGCCGGCCGCCACGACCCAGGGCACTCTAGTGGCCGCGGCCCCGCGTCCGGATGGCCTGTTCCGGGTTCACTCCGAGGCCTTCGGGCAGACGGCCGAGTTTCGTCTGCAGCAGTTGCGGGCACCGACCGAGACCCGGGATTGGGCCGCCTATGTACGCGGGGTCGTGTGGGTCATGGCCCGCGGAGGAGTCGCGCTGCCGGGGCTGGATGCCGTCATTTCCGGGGACCTGCCCATCGGCGCCGGCCTGGCCTCCTCGGCCGCCCTCGAGGTCGCCTACGCCCTGGCACTGCTGGACGCAGCCGGCGCCCACATGTCTCCCGCCGCCCTGGGGTTGGCGTGTCAGGAAGCCGAGAACCAGTACGTGGGCGTGCGCTGTGGCATCCTGGATCAGTTCGCATCCATCTTCGCCCACCACGGCGCCGCTTCGCTCATCGACTGCCGCCAGCTCCGCGTGGACCAGGTGAACTTCGGCGCAGATGACTGCGTGTTCGTGGTCTGCGATACCACCAAGGCCCGAGATCTGGCGGCCTCCGATGAGTACAACAAGCGTCGCGAGCAGTGTGACGCCGCGGCCGAGGCCCTGGGTGTCGAGAAGCTGCGGGACGCCACCATGGACGAGTTGCTCCGTCACCGGTCGCGGATGCCCGAGGTGGCCTTCCGCCGCGCCAGGCACGTGGTCAGCGAGAACCGCCGGGTCCTGCAGGGGGTGGAGGCGCTTGGCAGGGGTGATTTCCCGAAGCTCGGGCGGCTGCTGTGCCTGACCCACGAAAGCCTGCGGGATGACTACGAAGTGAGCTGTACCGAGTTGGACGAGATGGTCCGGGCCGCGTGCAGTACCCCGGGATGTTTGGGAGCACGTCTCATCGGGGCAGGATTCGGCGGCTGCGTACTGGCGGTCGTCCGAGTCGCTGAGGCGTCGGCATTCTGCGATGCGGTGAAGGAGGCCTACACCGCGCGCACCGGCAAGACCGGGCGCACCTTCATTACCTCACCGGCCTGCGGAGCCCGAATGCTTACCGGCCGGCCCGTGGACCGAGCCGCCGCCGCGGACAATGGGCGCACCACTTCCCCCTGACCCCGGGATCGCCCGTCCACCCTCTATGGGCGTCGTCGCTTTGCTCGACCCCTCCGATTGCTCTTCGCCGATGGCCGTCCGGCCGGATGTCGCTTTGGCCTATTCTCCTGTCCCGGGTGCTGCAGCGTGTATCTGAAGAAGATCGAGATGCGTGGGTTCAAGACATTCGCCGATCGCTCGGAGATCGATCTCCGTCCGGGCATCACGGCGATTGTCGGGCCCAATGGCACCGGCAAGAGCAATGTGACCGACGCCATCATCTGGGCGCTCGGGGAGCAGAGCAACCGCGCCCTGCGTACCGAAGGGTCCCAGGATGTGATCTTCGCCGGCTCCGAAAACCGGCGCCCCCTGGGCATGGCCGAGGTCTCCATCACGGTGGACAACACCGACGGCCGCATGCCCACCGACTTCTCCGAGATCGTGGTGGCCCGCCGGCTCTTCCGCTCCGGAGATAGCGAGTACCTGCTCAATCGCGCCCCCGCCCGACTCAGGGACATCCGTGAGCTGTTCATGGACACCGGAGTCGGCCCCGGCGCGTACTCCGTGGTGGGCCAGGGGGAGATCGACGCCATCCTCAGTATCCGCTCCGAGGACCGCCGGGAGCTGATCGAGGAGGTCGCCGGGATCCGCAAGTATCGGGTCCGCCGCGATGAGGCCACCCGCAAGCTCCAGGCCACCGACGCCAATATGACTCGAGTGGCCGACATCGTCGCCGAGCTGTCCTCCCAGCGCCAGCCCCTGGAGCAGGAAGCCGAGATCGCCCGGCAGTACAATGAGTTCTCCGAGGAGCTGCGCCACCTCGAGCTGACCCTCCTCGCCGTAGACTATCAGCGCCGCCGCAACCGCCTGGGCCGCGTCGCCAACGAAGTGGATATCACCAAAGCCGACCTGCAGGGCTCCCGCAATCAACTTTCGCAGCTTGAAACCGCCTACGAGCGGGTGCAGTTCGACCTGGCCAAGCTCAGCGACGAGGTGGACCGCCTCCGCGACGAGGCCCAGCGGGCAGAGCGCGAGTTGGACCAGGCCAAGCAGTCCCAGGCTCTGGCCGAGGAGCGAGTGCGCGCCGCGGTCGCCAGACAGAGCGATCTGGCAGACGTCCTCGAGGACCACCGTGCCCGCTGCGAGGAACTCGCCGCTCGGATGGAGGCCACCACCCTCGAGCTGGAGGGCACTAAGGAGCAGGTCCGGACCGCCGAGGAGCGCCGCGCCCATTTCCAGGACCAACTGCAGGAGCAGGAGACCGCCCTCCGCGAGAAGCAGGCCGTCGTCAGGCAGCTCGAGAACGAGCGGGCCCAGGCCCTGGAGCGGACCCGAACCCTGGAGAAGGAGAGCCAGACCTTCCTCGGTCTCGAGACCGACCTGGCCGAGCGCCACGAGCGCCTGACCCGCCAGGCCGAGGCCACCGCCACCAGGCGGGCGGAGATCGCCTCCGCCCTGGAGGGCGTCCTGCGCCGCCGCGAGGAGTTGGCCCTCACCGTGGCCGCGAGCCAGGAGAGGCGTCAGGTCTCCCGGGCACAGCTCGCCACCGTCACACGGTTGCTCCAGGAGCAGCGCGCCAAGTGCAATACGCTGTCCGGTGCCGTGACCGCCGCCGAGGCACGGCAAAAGCTCCTGCAGGAGATGGAAGACGCCCGCGAGGGCTTCAGCGACGGCGTGGTGGCCGTGCTCAAGGCCGCCGGTGAGGGGCACATTCCGGGGGTCAGGGGCATCGTCGCCGATCTGCTCAGTGTGCCCGACCGCTTCGCGCGAGCCATCGAGGCCGCGGTTGGCGAGGCGCTCCAGTGGGTGGTCTGCGACACAGAAGAGCAGGCCGCCGCCGGTGCCGCCTATGTGCTGGAAAACCGCCTCGGACGGGTCACCTTCGTGCCCCTGGGCGCGCCCTCGGCCCCGGAGGCCGCTTCGGCCCCAGACCCCGGGCTGCCCGAGAACATCGGCGCGGCCCTGCGCATCGTGCGCTTCGAGCCCCGCTATGCGGGCCTCGTCACCAGGCTCCTGCGCGATGTGGCGATTGTCAAGGACCTCCCGACGGCCCTGCACATGCGACAGCAGTTGGCTCCCCGGGTGCGGCTGGTCACGCTGTCGGGCGAGATCCTCGAGCCCGGCGGCGCCGTCACGGCCGGGGGCGAGGAGGGCGCCGGGACCCAGGCCTTCCTGCGCCGGCGGGAGCTGGAGCAGCTCTCCGGTGAGCTGGAGACTTTGCGCCATAGTCTGGCCGACATGTGGCAGGTGGAGGAGGACCTCGACGGCCGCTGCGACAAGCTCGCCGATGAGATCCATCTGGTGGAGGAGGAGTTGTCGGGTCTGCGGTCCGACCAGACCGCGGCCGAATCCAGTGCCGCGCATCTGGCGGACCAGCAGAAGGCCGCACAGCAGGCCGCCGCCGAGCTGGAGGAAGAGGCCGGGACTCTCGATGAGAGACTGGCACAGGCCAGGGAGCGTCGCGAGCGCGCCGGGCAGCAGAGCGAGCACTTCGCCGCCAGGGCCGAGGAGCTCGCCGGCCAGATCGAGGGCGCTCAATCTTCGGGAGTGGCATCCGAGCAGGTGGAGGAAGTCCGGCGCCAGCAGGTCAACGCACAGGTGCAGGCCGCACAGTTGGCCGAGAAGGCGCGCTCCACCGCCGACCTCGTCCAGCGCTATGGCGGGGAGCTCAAGCGCTCCCGCGCGCAGATCGAGGCCGCCGAGAAAGAGCTCGAGGCGGCGCGACAGACCGAAGAGGCTCTGCGCAAGAAGCTGGCTCAGCCGGGAGTGGACCTGGACGCCCTGGCCCTCGCGGCAGAAGCGGCGCGGACGCAGGTCAGCCACGGCGCGGGCGAAGTGAGCAAGCTGCGGGAGAAGTCCGCCGAGCTCGACGCCATGCGGGGCAGGATCAACCAGGTCGTCCAGGAGCAGACCGATCGCATTCACCGCTCCGAGCTGGCCCTCGCCCGCGAGGAGGCCCAACTGGAGGGCATCGTCGAGCGGCTCAAGGACACCTACGGCCTCACCCCGGAGGAGGCCTTCGAGGCCAGGGACGAAGAGGTTTCCGAGCGCGTCATCCTCCAGCAGGCCAATCGCCTCCGGGAGCAGATCCGCAAGCTGGGCCCCGTGAATGTCAGCGCCATCGACGAGTGCGATCGTCTCCGAGCCCGGGAGGAGTTCTTGGTCGGCCAGCTCGAGGACCTCCAGAGGGCCAAGGACGATCTGCTGCAGGTCATCCGCGAGATCGATGACGCCGCCACCGCTGAGTTCGTCACCGCCTTCGAGCGCCTCCGCGAGGAGTTTCGCGTGATGTTCCAGCGTCTCTTCGGTGGCGGCGAGACCGAACTGCGCCTTACCGACCCCGAGAACCCGCTGGAATCGGGAGTCGACGTGGTGGTGCAGGTGCCGGGCAAGAGGGCGCAAAACCTCCTGCTTCTCTCCGGCGGCGAGCGCGCCCTCACGGCACTGGCCCTGATGTTTGCCATGCTCCGAGTCAAGCCCACTCCCTTCTGCGTGATGGACGAGATCGACGCGGCCCTGGACGAAGCAAACGTCGGTCGCTTCGTGGATGTGCTCGCGGAGTTCGCCCGGCAGTCGCAGTTCATCATCGTCACCCACAACCCGCACACGATCAAGGCCGCCGATGTGCTCTTCGGGGTGACGATGCAGGATGCCGGCGTCTCCAAGCTCATCAAGCTCGAGCTGCGGGAGTGGGAGGACTTCGTGGCCGATGCCGAGGAGAATGCCGCCCGGCCCAGGGAGCCCAGAGGTGGAAGCCGCGTCTTGCCCACGACGACCTAGAGGTCCGGCGCAAGAGCCGGGCCTGCCGCTAAGCTGTCATCCTGAGCGTCCATCTCGCGCAGCGAGATAGCGAAGGATCTCGTTGAATGCCGGGGGATTCCTCGAGCTGCTCTTGCCGGGAGCGGACGCTCTCAGAATGACGCTCTTGGCGAAGGCGGGCTTTTCGGCCGCGCCTATGGCGCCACTACCGCAGATGGGTCGCGACGGCCCAACCATCGCCACAACGGCATCCAGAAGGGACGAAGCAGACTTGCTCAAGGGACTCTTCAAACGAGTTGGGGCCGCGATTCGCGGGCGCACGGTTGTGGACGAGGACCTCATGGAAGACCTCGAGGAGGCCCTCATCCAGGCGGATGTGAACGTCAACCTCGCCCTGGAGATCGTCAAGCACCTGCGCGACCGCGCCGAGCGGCAGCACATCACCGACCCCGAAGGCCTTTTCGGCCTGCTCCGCGGTGAGGTCAAAAACGTCCTCAAGCCCGTCGAGCAGCCCCTGAAGACCGCCGATGAGCCGCCCACGGTGTACCTGGTCCTGGGCGTCAATGGCGTGGGGAAGACCACCACCATCGCCAAGATCGCCCACATGCTCAAGCAGCAGGGCAAGAGCGTGCTGCTGGTGGCGGGCGACACCTTCCGGGCCGCCGCCATCGAGCAGCTTGAGGTCTGGGCCGGGCGGGTCAACTGCGAGCTCATCCGGCAGCAGCAGGGCGCGGACCCCAGCGCAGTGGTCTTCGACGCCATGCAGGCCGCCAAGGCCCGCAGGCCCGATGTGGTCATCATCGATACCGCCGGACGCCTCCATACCAGGCTCAACCTCATGGAGGAGCTGACCAAGGTCTCCCGCGTCATCGAGCGCGAGCTGGGCCGGCCGGCCGAGGAGAAGCTCCTCGTCATCGACGGCAATACCGGCCAGAACGCCACCAGCCAGGTGCGCACCTTTCACGAGGCCGTCGGCGTCACCGGCCTGGTCGTCACCAAGCTCGACGGCACCGCCAAGGGCGGCATCGTGCTCAGTCTCAGTCGCGAGTTCGGAATCCCCATCAAGCTGGTGGGCGTAGGAGAGCGCATCGACGCCCTGCAGCCCTTCTTGGCCGACGACTTCGCCGACG
>CAYRFY010000484.1:0-4692 GCA_964423635.1 uncultured Armatimonadia bacterium
GGCCAAAGGCAACGGCGACGGCGAACGGCGACGGCAACGGCTGCGGGCCTGGAGACCCGCAGGCACGGTGACTCTCAACACTGTGTGCAAACGGCCTGGGAGGTGCCGGGCCAACGGCGACGGCCAAAGGCAACGGCGAACGGCGACGGCTGCGGGCCCGGAGACCCGCCGGCACGGTGGCTCTCAGCACTGTGTGCACACGGCCGAAAAGGTGCTCGGCCTGGGTCCCGCTAGTCCCTTAAGTGCTTGTCGAGAAACTCAAAGGTCCCCACACCATTGATCTCGTGGGGACCGTTGAAGAACTCGATTTGCGTCCGGTCGCCGATACCCAGCAGGTCGTAACGGTACCGCGTCTTGGCGTACTCGTAGCCCACCCACTCGTCCGGGGCCACGGCGTCCAGATGGCCGCGCTCCACCATGAACGGTCGCGGACAGATCAGCCAGCTCATCTCGGCATAGTTGAACGTATTGCCCAGGTTCCACTCCACGATCTCCCACTCCCCGGTACGCATGTAGCTGTACGAATGCCGTACCGTGCCGATCTTCAGCACCCACTCATCGAAGTCCCCCGAGCAGATGGACAGGCAGTAGTCCTCCAGCACCGCGGGCACGCGCATGGCGGTCTTGCCGCCGTAGCTCAGGCCGTAGAATGCCATGCGTTTCCGGTCCACGAAGGGCAGCGAGCCCAGCCATTTCAGGATCACCTGATGCTGCCGGACGATGAAAGAGAACAAAGAGAGTTTCAGAGGGTTTGCCATTCGCTGCAACATGCGGAAGCCGTCGCCACCGATGTAAGGGTTCTGGGGAGCGAAGGTGACATAGCCCCTCTCGGCCAGGCGGCAAGCGAACTGGTGATAGGCGTTGTCTTCGGCGGAGGGGTCGGCCACGTCCCGCGGGCGCCCCTCGAGCCCGTGCTGGCAGACAACCACCGGGAGTCTCCGGCCCGGTCGGATGTCCCTGGGCACCAGCAGGATCCCGCAGGTAAAGACCTCCTCCAGCACATCCAGCGCGATCTCGTACCCGACGAAGGCTTCGGTCTCGTACAGCTTCCGTCCCCGTGGGTTCGGGGGCCTGTCGGGCTGGGGCAAGGGTCCGAGCACCTCCCAGAGCCGCTTGCGGTACTTGCACGTGCTCTTGACCCAGGTCTCCACGTCGGTGGCGTCGGCATCATCCCAGTAGTCGCGACGGACGAACTCGGCCTCGCGCAAAACATGCTGCGTGTGCTCCAGCAGTTGGAGAAACTGGCGCTTCTGGCGGGCCTCGGCATCGGGCAGGGGCGCGAGAATGCGCCGCTGAGCGGCGCGCGTCCACTCGAAAAGCTCGCGTCGGCACGGCTCGGCGGCCGAGGGGTTCAGGGCCCGACGCAGCGCCGCAAGTGTGGCCTCCGAGCCGGGCCCGGCTGTGGCCGCCTTCACCAGGGTGATGGGAGCCGGGGGCTCGAGGCCCGCCAACAGCTCCCGGGCCCTGGCGATCTCCCTTTCCACAGCGGCGACCGACGGGGTTGTCAGAGCTCCCGGTGCCGCTCCGGCTCGGCCCTCTGTGGCCGGTGGCGGGCCGGCGACCGCAGGCACCGGACAGGCTTCCACAATCAGCGGTCTCGGGGCGATGAGAGTGGCGATCTCGGCGTCGCCGAACTCCGTCAGCAGGGACCAGACATTGCGGTAGATGGGCTCTTTGTAGAGACCCTCGCGGGGGCCGAAGGCACCGCAGACCGCGACGGCGGCGAGGCGCTCATCCAGCGCCGCGGCGTAGAAAGCCACCAGCCCGCCCTCGCCGTAGCCGATGACGCCCACCGGACGCCGCCCGCCCAGGGCGTCCACGCCCGCCAGCACCTTCTGGACCTCGTAGCCGATGATGTGGCGGCCCTGCTCGAAACCGGCGCGGTAGATGAACTCGCGGTGCGGCTGATTGGTCCTCAGGCCCGCCACGGTCGAGTAGGTGTCCTGCCGGTTGATGAGCGTGGGGATCAGCACCCGGCAGCCGCCCTCGGCCAGGATGCGGGCGAATTGGCCGCCTTCGGCGATCCCCGGCACGAGCCCGGCCAGCATCTCCGGCGTGTCGTCGCAGTCGGGCAGGGCGATGACGTCGGCAACGGTGTCTCCGACCGGCTCCAGGAGCAGGCCCTCCCCCTCGACACCGGGCAGCACATCCCAGTACACCTGACGGACCACGAAGCCTTCCCCGTGGGCGATGACGGCGGGGTCGTTTTCGATGAAGGGGTCGCCGGGCAGATCGTCGGGATCGGCAATCGGGGCCACGGCGTGCAGCGGCCCTGATAGGCGCTTGTCCACCACGCCGAGGATCGCGGCCAACCGCCGCCGATTTGGCGCCACGGAGCGCCGGTAGCGATTCCAGGAG
The DNA here is from genome assembly GCA_964423635.1 of uncultured Armatimonadia bacterium. GTDB lineage: Bacteria > Armatimonadota > Zipacnadia > Zipacnadales > JABUFB01 > CAYRFY01. The sequence continues at coordinate 2,359 of CAYRFY010000484.1, forward strand.
GATAGATCGCGCCTCCAGGAGGCAGACCGGCTCTCGATACTCTCCCTGGTCTGGCGGGCCAGGTACTTGCCGATTCCGGCCACCATGCGGGCGGCGAGGTCGCCTTTCCAGGTGAGTGGTGATAGGGGGGACAACGGCGTCTGGGCGCCACCTTCCATGGGGAATTCCGATGAGCTGCGCACAGGCGGATCACCTCGATGCGGGGATCGTGTGGAGGAACTCTTGGCCGTGGCGAGAATTCGGCTCTTACCGAGCGTTTCCCTGCCGCGATCGGCGGGGCGCCCGACGGCTCGGACCTATCACCGCCTACGGAGGCCAGTTCGCCATGCTGCTCATCTCGACCCTTGCCGGCATGTTGTGCTCCCATGTTGTCGCTCAGCCGCTGCTGGATCTGCCCACCGACTACGGCCGGTCGGCGATCACCAGCTTCGGTGCCGCCAATACGCCGCTGTTCTGGCTCGAATCGCGGCTGCGCATCAGTGACCCTCAAGCCGGTGTTACCCGGGACTACTATCAGTGCGGCTCGTGCAAAAGCGAGCATACCTTCGCCGCCGAGAACCTGTTCATGAGCCCCAACTATGACTTCCTACCGGTGTTCACAGAGGGACAGACCATCGTCTTCCGCCGCCGCGCCACAGTGGCGGAGGGCTACCGCACCGTGGGTGGTCCGCTGTGGGGAAAGATCGTGCCCCGGGTCCGCGCCGCCCAGGTTGCGCTGCTGCAGAGCCCGGCCGAAATCGCCGCCGCCGTCGCCGACGGCCTGCCACTCATCGGGCAGGTGGAGATCAGCGACGCCGAGAGTGGCCGCAGCGCGGTGATCGAGTTCCCCATTAAGACCATGAACCTCTCCGCCGACGGCGGCAAGTGGCAGGTGGACACCGGCCCCGTGTTGCTCCCCGACCTCACCGCCCCGCCCGAGCAATGGGCCGAGACGCTGCGCCTGGCCTTCGTGGCCTATAACACCGACGGCTGGGCCGACTTCATCATCGAGGCGCCCACCCCGGTGGTGGAGGGCGAGCGTCAGGTCGGCGAGGTCTATCACTACTCGGAGATCGTGCATCTGGAGACCAGGAATCAGGTCCTGGCCGTGCAGCTTGCGCCGGAGGCCGGAAATGAGGGGCCGGAGGTGATTCGCAGCGAGGGGGTGACGAAGATCGGCCTGCTGCCCCCCGGAGTGGGCAATCCACGCAACTCCGAGGGCGACTTCATCCGCCTGAAGGACGGCCGCGTGATGCTGGTCTACAGCCGCTTCACCGGGGGCGGCGGCGATCATGCCGCGGCCACGCTTTGCTCCCGCGTCTCGGCAGACGGCGGACTGACCTGGAGCGTCGAAGACCGCGAAGTGGTTCCGAAAGAGGGGGCCATGAACGTGATGTCCGTCTCGCTCCTGCGGCTGCAGAGCGGCGAGCTGGCGCTGTTTTACCTGCGCAAGAACGCCGAGGACGATTGCCGCGAGTACCTGCGCATCTCCACCGATGAGGGCCAAAGCTGGAGCGAGCCGACGCTGTGCATCCCGGCCGAGGGCTATTTCGTGGTCAACAATGACAGGGTCATCCAGCTCCAGTCCGGGCGACTGGTCGTCCCGGCCGCCTGCCACGCTCGCCCCGGCGATCGGTTCGGAAGAGGCATCGCCATGGCATTCCTGTCCGATGACAATGGGAAGACCTGGCGCCAGAGCGAGACAGAGCTGCAGGCCCCCCCGAATTCCGGCTCCGGTCTGCAGGAGCCCGGCATCATCGAGCTTCGGGACGGGCGGATCATGATGCTTTGCCGCACCGATCAGGGCTGTCAGTACCGGTCGTACTCAGAAGACGGCGGGGTCACGTGGTCCGAGGCCGAACCCACCGACATCATGTCCCCCTGCTCACCGGCGACCTTCGAGCGCATCCCCCAGACCAACGATATCCTCATGGTCTGGAACGATCACTCGGCCGACCCGGCCCTCGGCCAGAAGCGCACACCCCTGGTGGCCGCGATCTCCAGGGATGAGGGACAGACGTGGGGTTACCGGAAGGTGATCGAGGACGATCGGGATGGTTGGTTCTGCTACACGGCGATGGACTTCGTGGGCGACCGCGTGCTATTGGCCTACTGCGCCACCGGCAAGGGCCTCCCGTACCTGAGCCGGACACAGGTCACGCTGCTGGATATCGAGTGGCTGTACCGGTAGCGGGCGGCAACGGGAACGGCAACGACAAGATAACAGGATGGACAGGACAACGGCGGATGACGGCGACGACAAGATAACAGGATGGACAGGACAACGGCGGATGACGGCAACGACAAGATAACAGGATGGACAGGACAACGGCGGATGACGGCAACGACAAGATA
>CAYRFY010000484.1:4792-6377 GCA_964423635.1 uncultured Armatimonadia bacterium
ACGACAAGATAACAGGATGGACAGGACAACGGCGGATGACGGCAACGACAAGATAACAGGATGGACAGGACAACGGCGGATGACGGCGACGACAAGATAACAGGATGGACAGGATGACGGCATAACGGATGTGCCCATGGCGACATGTGCCGTGACCGCGTCGCACGAGACTACCACCCGAGGTGAGCGCATGCTTCGTGTTCTGATGGCCGCGATTGTGCTGCTCTGCTCCGGCGTCTGCCCGGCCCAGGAGAATCTGCTGCCCAATGCGGGGTTCGAGGAGCTCGATGGCAACGGCTGGCCCACCGGCTGGTCGCGGTACAACTGGGGGGCCAAGGGCAGCGAGGGCACGCAGGAGCCGGATGCCACCGTGTCTCGCTCGGGCGCCCGCTCGGTGGCCGGGGTGAATGTGAGCAATACCGCCCGGGCCGGGGTCTACACCCACGTCCCTCTGGAGGCCGGCACCTATGCCCTGAGCTTCTGGGCAAAGGCCGCCGAGGGCCAGACGGGGCTGGTGCGCTGCTACCTGGCCACGGCGTACTCACGATCCCATGACGTCGGCGACGACTGGACGAGAGTGGAGTTCCGCACCCGCCTGCAGGCACCGGTGGAGCGGGCCGAGATCAACATCCAGAACTGCTCCGGCGTCAGCGGGACCGTCTGGTTCGATGACGTTTCCCTGGTCTCGGTTCCCGACAGGCCCCTGGAGATCGTGGACGACCCCCGGCCCCTGGAGCAGCAGCCCAGGCTGCTGTATTTCAGCGCCCATCTGATGTCCTGGGCCGACCACGCCGAGGAGTGGAGGCAGAGGGGGTTCTCCGGTGCCTTCGTGAGCGGGGTGTTCGGTGACATCCACGACGATCTGTGGGCGGTGGACGGAGATGCCGACACGCGGGGCGAGGACGACAAGCTGCTGCAGGAATGCCGGGCCGCCAATGACAAGTGCCGCCGTGCGGGTATCGACAGCAATGTGCTGAAGGTCGCCTTCTACAAGGACCTCCCGGACCCCTTCGATGATGAGGGCTATGCGGCGATCACCCGGAACTTCTCGGAAGCGGCACGCTTCGCCCGACTCGCCGGGTTCCCGGCCATCGCCATCGACACCGAGTACACCGCCTACCAGTTCGACCCCGGATGGGAGGGCTACGACCTGGAGCGGCACAGTGCGGACAAGCTGGCTACGGCGTTTCGCGCCCGCTGGCGGAAGATCGCGGCGGCCATGCTGCAGGAATACCCGGCACTGGAGCTGATGGTGCTTCCAGAGGGCTCCATCCACTACGGCCCGCTTTGGAACCACCTGCTTGCGGGTCTCGTGGAGGCGCTTGCCGCGGCGGAGCATCCGCTGGGGGTCCACGTGTTTTGCGAAAGTTCGTACACGAACCGCGATCCCTACGCCCTGCGCGAGCACGTGGCCGATGTGATGGAGACAACGGCCCGTGGCCTGACGCCGGAGGCCCGCGAATACTGGGAGCAGCACGGGCAGGTGGCTCTGGGGTTGTGGCCCCTGGGGTACTATCGGCCCATCATGGATGACAACGGCGAGTTTGTGGGCTGGTCGGGGCGCGAGGAGGTGTTCGGCAACGAG
>CAYRFY010000485.1:0-6375 GCA_964423635.1 uncultured Armatimonadia bacterium
GAGCCCCAGAGCTTGCTTCAGACGTCATTCTGTGCCCCCATATACGCACATAGACAGGAGGCCTTCTGTGCCTACTCTTCGGGCGGCCGCAGCTTCGATGGACATCGCCGCAGACGACTCCATGGTCGTCGGCGGGAGCATCGGCCCCGTCTACTGCCGGGGCGAGGAGGCGCCGCTGCGCGCCACCGCCCTGCTGCTCGAGGCCGACGAGCCGGTCTGCATCGTGTCGTGCGACGTGCTGGGCCTCGGCCGCGATCTGGCCGACACCATCGCCAGCGGCATCAGCGGCGTCTGCGGCATCCCCTTCGACAATGTCCTGGTCACCGCCACCCACACCCACCACGCCCCGAGCACCTTCACGGTGCACGGCTACGACCGGGAGACGGAGTTTTGCCACCGCGCGATCGCGGCGGCGATCGCGGCCGCCTCGGCGGCCAGAGACACGCTGGATGCCGCCTCCGACCGACCCAACGAGGGCGAGGCCGAGCTGCTCTTCTCCATGGGGCAGGAAGCCACCGTCGGGCACAATAGCCGCTGGCTCATGGATGATGGGCAGATCTCCTGGACAGGACACTCGCCGGAGGCCATGCTGCGCCCCACAGGCCCGCACGATTGCGACGTGCCGTTGCTGTGCCTGCGGCGACCGGGCTTTGACTGGTCCACAGGCGCTACCGGCGGGCTCGTGGCGGCCCTGTACGCGTTCGGCACCCACAACATCGGCCGGATAGCGCCGGGCAACATGCGCTCGCCGGGGCTCTTCGGCCTCGTGGCGCGGGAGCTCGAGAGGCGGCACGGCGCGCCGGTGCTCTATGCCCCGGGGGCCTTCGGCTCCAGCCACCGCCCGGAGGGCTCCGAGTGCGCCGAGGCGCTGCAACGGATGGTCCATGCGGTGGAAAGCGCCATGGCCGACCTGCGCCCCGCTCTGGTCGGGCCGGTCAAGTGCCTGAAGGCCCCCTTCACCTACCGCATCCGCGGTTTCGATGAAGCTCAGCAGGACGCGGCGGTGCGCCGCTGGTGTGGCCGCTGGTTCGATGCGGACTTCAGCAAGCTGACCGTCGGTACCCTCGCCGACATGCGCCGGGAGCTGGCGCCGAAGGCCGGCTACGCGCTGGACACCTGGCTGCAGGTGATCCGCCTGGGTGAGGTGGCCATCGTCGGCATCCCCGGTGAGATGTTCGCCTCCTTAGGCCTGCGCCTTCGCCGCCTGTCTCCCTTCCGGCACACCGTCGTCGTCGGTCTTGCCAATGACGAGATCGGCTACATTCCCGACCTCGAGGGCTACGAGCTCGGCGGCTACCAGACCTGGGCCGGACTCCACAGCCAATTGGAGCCGGGCACAGGGGAGGCCATGGTGCAGGCGGCGCTGGAGCTGCTTCACGAGGCCCACGACGGGCCCCGATGCGACCGGCCGCGACTGGACAGGCTCGGCCCCGATGACGCCGCCAGACTCCAGCGGTTCTATAACGAGCTTTCACACCGCAGCCGGTGGCTGTTCCGCCCATTGGGCTGGAACGCCGGCTACGACGCGTGCGCGCAGGCCTGCGCGGACGCCGTGGCCGGAAAGCGGTACGACGTCGTGCTGCGGGCCGGCGAGCGCATCGTGGGCTGGGCGTTCCTGGTTCAGATGGAGGCCGCGGTTCCCCACCTGGGCATCTGCGTCGCCGAGGAATGGGGGGGCAAGGGCCTGGGGAAGACACTGATGCAGGCGCTGATCGAGGAGGCCAAGGCCCGCGGCAAGGAGGGAATCGGGCTCATCCACGTGAAACAGAACGAGAGCGCCGGGGCGCTGTACCGGAAGCTGGGCTTCGAGGTTACCGGCGAGCGCACGGGCAGCGATGGGAACGAATACTGGGAGATGCGGCTGGCCCTGTAGCGAGAACGACGACGACGCCAACGATGACGGCGACGACAAAGGCAGACAGGATGGACAGGATAACGGCGGATGGGCAGGATGACGGCGACGACAAAGACAGACAGGATGGACAGGATAACGGCGGACGGGCAGGATGACGGCGACGACAAAGGCAGACAGGATGGACAGGATAAAGGCCACGGCACGAATGCAGGATGGACAGGGTAAAGGCCACGGCACGAATGCAGGATAGACAGGATACGACGACGGCAACGGCGACGGCGTTGACGTTGACTCGCGACCCGCGACTCGCACACTCGCCGACTCCTCCACAGAGGCCGAGGAGGCAACGATGAGCAAGTACGAGGAGTGCTTCCCGCAGCAATTGGATCAGATTCTCCGCGACTGCCCGCTCGCCATCATCCCCTGGGGAGCCCACGAATGGCACGGGCTGCACAATGCCGTGGGCCTGGACACGATCAAGGCTTACCACATGGCTCTGGACCTCTGCGCCGCCGTGGGAGGCGTGGTGCTGCCTCCCGTCTATTGCGGCTATCAGACCATGAAGCCGTACCGGGGCTTCCGGCACACTCTGGAGTTCACCCGCGAGACCGTGTACGGGCTGGTCTTGCAGTACCTGGAGCAGCTCTATGACGAGGGGTTTCGAGTGGTCCTGATCCTCATGGGGCACTACGGCGGCAAGCATGTGGAGGTGATCGGGGAAGCGGTGCAGAGGTTCAACGACTGCCACGCCCGGGCGCGGGCCGTGGCCTGGCAGGACTACCTCCCCGCAAGCTGGGTGGAGGTGCGCGGTGGCGACCACGCCGGCTACAATGAGACCTCGCTGCTAATGCACTATCGTCCCGACCTGGTGGACCTCTCGCGGCTGCCGGCAGACGGCGAGATCGTCCATGAGGTGCAGGGCATCAGCGGCGACGACCCGCGCCGAGCCACCGCGGAGCACGGCCGGATGCTGGCGAAGCTGTTCGTGGAGCAGGCGACACCGAGGATCGGGGAGCTCCTGACGCAGGTTCGTGAGATTGAGAAACGCTCTGAAGGGCAGGTGTAGACCGTGAGAGGTCGAGAGCCGTCGGCGATGTACCTGCTTGCCACCTGTCTCTTGCTCGGGGCCGCGGTGGCCCGGGCGGCACCGGAGCCGGTGGCCTGGTTCTCCCTGGACGAGGGCGCCCGGTACAGGGCGGCGGACAGCTCCGAGTACCGCCACGCCGGCTTCGTGCGGGCGCCGCACTGGGTGGACGGGAAGGTCGGCAGGGCGCTGTGCTTTCCCGACTCGCGCGCGGCGGTGCGGGTCAGTTGCCGCAGGCAGCTCAAGCTTGGGGAGCAGATCAGTATCGTGGCCTGGATCAAGCCCCGGGCGGCCGACGCCGCCGAGGACATCTCGCGGATCATCGTAGCCAAGAACGACGAGTACCTGCTGCGCATCGACAAGCCCTCGGAGGGCGGCAGGATCTCGTTTTTCTGCCACGTGGGCAGCCCTGCGGTGACCTGGGAGCCACGGGTCTCTTCGAGCACGCCGCCGACGCCTGATGTGTGGCACCACGTGGCCGTCACCTGGGACGGCGAGGCGCTGCGCCTGTACCTGGACGGCGAGCTGCAGGCGGAGCGCGAGCGCACGGGAATGCCGAACCCCAACCCGTACCCGGTGATGATCGGCAACTTCGAGTACCCCAGTTGCCATGGCGGCAACTTCGGGGGCTGCATCGACGAGGTGGGCATCTACGCGGAGGCACTGAGCCAGTCCCAGGTCCGGGAGCTGTGGGAGCGCCCGTAGGTTGCCGGCGAGGCTCCGGCTCAGAACGAGCAGGTGCGGGCTGAGGGCTGATGGTAACGGACGACGGCGGTTCCCGCCTTGCGGGACCGAGTCGGGCTGGAAACTCAGATTATGCAGGTTCCGGGCAGGCGCCGATTCACGTCGCCTCACCCCCCCAGCCCCCCTCTCGGCGTCTCTTCGAGCCGCTTGTACTCCGTCCCGCAGGGCGGGACCGGCGGAGACGGGAGGAGGGGGGAGAACGGTCCCGCCAAGCGGGATCGACCGTTCCGGACGTAGGAATGGCGAAATGTGGCTCCAAGGCGTTCGTGCATAATGTGAGTGGAAAGCCCGATTCCGCCCTGCGGGACGTTCGTCAGCGGCGCGGCGGGTGCTCGGCCCGCCGGCATTCAGACCGGTGAACACCGCCAAGGAGGCAGACCCATGCAGCAGCCACTCCTCTGTGACCCGATCACCGCCCTGGTGGTGATCTGCCTGCTGTGCCTGCTGTGCCTGCTGCCCGCGGCCATGGGGCAGGAGATGCTCTTTGATTTCGAGGGTGACTTCGACCCCGAGGGGGTGCCGGCGCGTGACGTCGAGGTCGGCCTGACCGAGGCGGGAGATGGCCACGCTCTGCGCATCGACAGCGGTCACGGGCAGGAGTGGCCGGGGATCGACCTGGTCGCCCCCGCAGGCAAGTGGGACCTGTCGGCCTACTCGCAGGTCAAGCTGGGGGTGAAGAACCTGGGCGACGCGGCCGTGAGCGTTTGCTGTCGTGTGGACAATCCCGGCGCCAATGGGGTGGACAATTGCGTGACCGGGCGGGTGGACCTCGAGCCGGGCGCGGAGGGGACCCTTGCCGTCGAGCTGGCGCGCAAGTCCGCCGGGGCGCAGATCGGCCTGTTCGGCATGCGCGGCTATCCCGAGGGCTTCGGGCCTTCGACCAAGGGCATCGACGCGGCCAATGTCACTCAACTTGTGGTCTTCGTCCCCAACCCCAAGCAGGACCACTCGTTTTCGATCGATGACATCCGGGCCGAGGGGCAGTACACCGCTCCGCCGCAGGCGGATGTCGCTCCCGAGGACTTCTACCCCTTCATCGATACCTTCGGCCAGTACATGCATGCCGAGTGGCCCGGGAAGGTGCACTCGCTGCAGGAGCTGCGAAGCCGCATCGCCGAGGAGGAGGCCGATCTGGCGGCTCATCCGGGCCCGGAGGGCTGGAACGAGTACGGCGGCTGGGCCGCCGGGCCGACGCTGGAGGCCACGGGGTTTTTCCGGGCCGAAAAGTACCAGGGCAGATGGTGGCTGGTGGACCCGGCAGGCAAGCTCTTCATCTCCCACGGCATGGACTGCGTGGGTTCCCTGGACTACACCCCGATCACGGGACGGGAGAAGTGGTGGCAGGACTTCCCGGGTGAGCAGCCGGAGTTCCAGGGGTTCATCGCCCGCGGCGTCCACGCCCTTCACGGCCACTATGCCGGGACAAGACCGGACGCCTTCAGCTTCTCGGCCGCCAATGCGCTGCGCAAGTACGGTGAGGACTGGGAGGCGAAGACCGCCGAGCTGGCGCATCGCCGCCTGCGCAGTTGGGGCATGAACACGGTGGCCAACTGGTCTCATTCCCGGGTGTACACATTGGCCAAGACGCCGTACACGGTCAACGTGGGGTTCGGCTCCCGGCTGCTGGAGGGGAGTACCGGCTACTGGGGCAAGTTCCGGGATGTGTTCGACCCCGGCTTCGCCGCGGCGGTGGAAAAGGCCATGGCGGGCCAGATCGGCAAGTCCGCCGGCGACCCGTGGTGCCTCGGGTACTTCGTGGACAATGAGATCGCCTGGGGCCAGGACGTCAGCCTCGCCCAGGGCACGCTGGCCTCGCCGCCGGATCAAGTCGCCAAGCAGGTGTTCCTACAGGACCTGAAGGAGAAGTATGAGAGCATCCCCGCGCTCAATGAGGCCTGGGGGACGGAGCACGCCTCGTGGGAGGCGCTGCTGGCCTGCACCGAGCCGCCGGATGCGCAAAGGGCCCGCGAGGACCTCCTGGCCTTCAGCTCGAAGACCGCCGAGATGTACTTCAAGGCATGCCGCGAGGCGGTGAAGAAGGCCGCCCCCAACAACCTCTATCTGGGCTGCCGCTTCGCCTGGGCCAACCCGCTGGCCATCGAGCAGGCCGCCAAATACTGCGATGTGGTGAGCTTCAACCTCTACCGGAAGAATGTGGCCGACTTCCGGCTTCCGGAGGGGGTGGATGCCCCTGTGGTGATCGGCGAATTCCACTTCGGGGCGCTGGACCGCGGAATGTTCCACACCGGGCTGGTGCGTGTCGACAGCCAGGAGGCCCGGGCGGAACAGTATGAGGAGTACGTTGGGAGCATGCTGGAGAACCCGGTGTTCGTGGGGTGCCACTGGTTCAAGTACCAGGATGAGCCGACGACGGGGCGAACACTGGATGAGGAGAACTATCAGATCGGGTTCGTGGACTGCGCGGACACCCCGTACCCGGAGACGATCGCCGCCTGCCGCCGGGTAGCCGCGGAGCTCTACCGCGTTCGCCTGGAGGCGGAGGTCGAGGAGGATTGAGGCTTCGGACGCCGGAGCGCCGACCCCGGCAGAGCCACTAGAAGCCTGTATGCACCGACTTCTGTACAGATGAATCAAGCTCTGGGGTCGCGATCCTGCCGTTCGTGAATGTCCCGCAAGGCAGCGATTTTCCGGGGCCAGTTGATTTGACAGTAGGTGGTTACGGGTGTGGCTT
>CAYRFY010000486.1:0-6367 GCA_964423635.1 uncultured Armatimonadia bacterium
CAGGCGCAGCCCCTGCTCGGCGGCGGCCACGTCCCATGCCCGGAACTCGCCGCTCACGTGCAGGATATCCGTGGGCGTCAGGCCCGAGCTCAGGAGGATGCCCAGCTCCTCGAGTCTCCTTGTCCGCAGGAGGCTGGGAGCCGGCGCGCCCACGCGCCCGGCCAGTTGGGCGCGGGAGAGCGGACCTCCCTTGAGGGCGGCAACGATCGCTTGCTCGTGGGCATCCAGCGGCCCGGAGTCGTCACCCACGGAGAGCACGAAGAACTCCAGAGCCGCGGCGCTGGAGCGGTCGAAAATGGTGGACGGGTCCAGGGCCATGAGCGTCCGAGCCGCCGTGGGGTACCTGTGGCAAAGGTAGCACAACGGCACCACGCGGCCCGGCCCCACCAGCAGCCTGCGGTCCACGGTGAAATCCAGGTGGCTGTCGCCGCCCAGCCCCGTGGTGGAGATGTCGGCGGCCTCGACGCTGGTGAGCCAACCCCCAACTCTGGCGCCTTCGGGGCTGATGCGCGCCAGACCGTCCTCGATCACGGCGGTGTCGGTGGTGGTGCCGCCCATATCGAGGATGATGGCATTGTCGATGCCGGTGAGATGCTTGGCACCCGACACGCTGGCCGCCGGGCCCGACAGGATCGTCTCGATCGGCCGCTCCAGAGCCGTCCGGCAGTTCACCAGCGATCCGTCGCCCTTGACCACCGTAATGGTGGCGCAGATGCCGCGCCCCTGCAGGGAGCGACGCACGGCCTCGATGAGCCGACGAACCACGGGCAGCAGTCGCGCATTGAGAATCGCCGTGTTCGCCCGGCTGATGAAGTTCAGGCGGCTGGACAGCTCGTGGCCGCAGACCACCGGCAGCTCCGAGCGAGTGCGAATCACCTGTCTGATCGCCAGCTCGTGAGCGGGGTTTTTCACGCTCGCATAGCCGGAGACGGCAAAGGCGTCCACTCCGGCGGCGAGCAGCTCGTCCACCACCGCCGCGATCTGTTCCGTGTCCACGGGCTCTTGCTCGACCCCGGCGATGCTCAAACGGCCGCGGACGAACCGCGTCGGCCGCCAATCGATGTCCTCCTCCGAGGCCAGGCCCGAGGCCAGGATGATGGCTCCCGGCGTCCCCCCCTTGCCCTCGACGATGGAATTGGTCGCCAGCGTCGTGGACAGCGCCACCAGTCCGATGCCCTGCGGCGCCGGGATGTCCAGTGCATCCAGGGCCTCATCGATGCCCAGCAAGAGGTCGTGGTGCGTGGTGAGCGCCTTGGCCTTGGACAGCACCTGCTGGGTGCGCAGGTCGTACAGCACACAGTCGGTGTACGTGCCCCCCGCATCGATGCCTAGGCCGACCACCTGCAACCCCTCATCGGCCGCGTCCGGCTCCGGCGCGAAGGCGGCGCAGGTGGGCACGGGATGGGCGGTCTCCGCGCAACCGGCACAGGCCGCACAGACCGCCGCGGGCTCGCGCCCCGCAATGTCGATGGCGGCGAAGATGCCGTCGTCCCCCGTGAGAGTGCTCCGCTGCCCCGGCGCCAAGACGAACAGGCTTGGGTCCTCAAACTCGCCCGCCAGCAGCTTGCGCAGAAGAGAGGTGTCGCCGGGCAGCGCCTCGTAGACCCAGCCGAACTCCTCCGCCATTTCCCTGGCATAGCCTGCGTACAGCTCGCGGTTTCCGATCCCTGTATCAATGAAGGCCGCGCGGGTGTAGTTGCGCTTCCAACTGTCATAGAACCGGATGATCGCCTCGGCATTGTCCTCGCCGAAGCGCCGGCTGAAGTCGACATATCGCGGGTCGCCGGCGACGCCAACCGGCGAGGCGCCACCCTCCCGGGCGCCCCGCGAGAACAAGAGCTTCTTCTCGTACCAGCCGGGAGTGGTGTAGAAGGTCCCCGGATGCTGCTGGAACTGCCGGCGGTACTCAGCGCGGGAGCCCAGAAACAGCGTCATGCAGTCGTGCACCCGGGGCAAGACCACCCGGGTGTCGCGGGCCACGAGGCCCGATGTCCCACGTCCGCAAAGGCCGTAGGCCACGACGATGGCGTCGTAGCCCTGGCCCTCCGCAGCGTCGATGGCCTCCTGCACCCTCTCCCGCAGGACGTTGGGGGTGCTGTGCAGACCGGCGTCCAGGAAGTGCAGATGGACCTGAGAGGGCACTTTGCCGCTCAGCTCGGTCAGTTCCGGCTCGAACACACCGCAGGCGATGACCTTGATCTTCACAGTGGGGCTACCTCAAACGAGGGCATTGGCGACGGTACCGGCGGCGGCACCCGGCCGGGGCACCTATCCGGCGACGGCGAGAGCGGCTTCTCGGCCCGCGGCGACGCGCCCGGCGGGCCCACCGTATCAGCGTCCCAGCAGAGCGTCGATCTCGTGGCGCAGGGCCTCGGCGGCCTGCTCGTAGGGGACGGTGCGCAAGACCTCGCCGTGGCGGAAGATGGCAACGCGCCCCTTGCCGCCCGCGGCGCCGATGTCGGCTTCCCTGGCTTCACCGGGCCCGTTGACCTCACAGCCCATCACGGCAACGACGATATCGTCCTCCACGTCCTGCAGCATCTCGGCGACCCGGCGGACCAGAGCGGGCAGATCCACGCGACAGCGGCCACAGGTGGGACAGGATACCAGTTGGGGCCCGCCGCGCAGACCCAAACCGCGCAGGATCTGCTGCCCGACCCGGACTTCCTCCACCGGGTCGTCCGTCAAGGACACGCGGATGGTATCACCGATACCATCCGCGAGCAAGATCGCCAGACCCGCGGTGGATTTGACCACCCCGGACTCACCGAACCCGGCCTCGGTGATCCCCAGGTGCAAAGGCAGGTCCGTCTCGGCCGCGAACAGGCGATTGGCCTCCACGGTGCGCGCCACGTCCGATGACTTGATGGAGACAACGATGTCGGCCAGGCCCAGAGCCTGCACCCTCTTGACGCTGCGCAGTGCACTGACGCTGCAGGCCTCCGCGGTGGGCGCGCCGTAACGCTCCAGGAGGTCCTTCTCCAGCGAGCCGGCGTTCACACCCACACGGATCGGGATTCCCGCCTCACCGGCGGCCTCCACCACGGCCCCCAGGCGGTCATCCTCGCCGATGTTCCCCGGGTTAATCCGGAGCTTGGCCGCTCCGCGTCTCGCGGCCTCCACGGCCAGGCGATAGTCGAAGTGAATGTCGGCCACCACGGGCAGGGGACTCTCGGCACAGATGCGAGAGAAGCCTTCCAGAGCCCCGGCGGTGGGAATGGCCACGCGCACGATCTCCACACCGGCCATGGCGCTGCGGAGTATCTGCTCCAAGACGGCTTCCGGCTCCGCCGTATCGACTTTGGTCATCGTCTGCACCGAGATCGGCGCACCGCCGCCCACAAGCACGCCGCCGACAGAGACCTGACGGCTCTGTCGGCGTGGCCACAGCGGGCTTTGGCTTCTGGCATGGCGATCGGGCAGGTTAGTAGGTGCCATACTTGATGAGGTTCAGCACATCCTTAGCGGTCAGCAGGACGAAGAGATTGATGATGAGGAGGAACCCGGCCAGACGCACGTAGACCTCGAGCTTCTCGTTCACGCGACGGCCCAGCAGGCCTTCCAGACCCAGCAGGACTACATGGAAACCATCGAAGGGCGGGATCGGGAACATATTGAGGACGGCCAGGTTGGCGCTGATAAGCCCGCAGAAGCTCAGCACCGCGGCCCAGCCGAGCTTGGCCGTCTCGGCCGTCATGGCCATGATCCCGATGGTGCCGGTGGGCTCCGCCTCGATGGTCCGGTTCAGCATCAGCTTGAAGGAGTACACCACGGTATAGACCGAGGCCACCGACTGCTGTGCGCCCAGAACCAGGCCCTCCAGCACTCCGGTGCGCTGCAGCTCCGGCCCCAGCGTCACGCCCATGCGGCCCACGGTGCCGTGAGGCTGCCCCAGCTTGCCCTGCTCCGACACCTTCTCCACCCGCGCCATCTCGGACTTCGGCACCAGCGAGAGACGCACCGTCTCGGTGCCCCGCAGGACCGTCAGGCTCAGAGGCTTGCCGGGATTGCCGGCGATGTACTCATAGACCCCGGTCTGATCCAGCGGCTTGAAGGTAACGCCCAGAACCCGCTGGGCGGTGGTGTCGAGATCTCGGCGCTCGATGCGGTCCGGGATCCGGGCGGCATCGGCCTCGGACAAGGGATCGAGGGAGACAAAGGCCGTCTCGATACTGGCCGCCTTGCCGTCCAGTATCCAGATCTTGTCCCCCGTGGTGGCGCTGGCCTTCATCAGAGACAGGGCGTCCTCCAGGTCCGAGACGCGCCGGCTTCCCACCTGGAACACCCTGGCGTCCGGCTTGAGCCCGATCCTCTGGCCGATAGAGCCCGCATTCACGGATTTGATCGTCGTCGAACGCCGGCTTTCGCCCACCGCAACCACTCGGTCGCCGGGCTCGATACCCGCCGCCGCCGCCGCTCCGTGCGCGAACACCTTGCGGATCACCACTTCATTGCTCCCCGGAACTTCCACGCCGGAGAACACGAACACCGCCCAGTATACCAATACCGCGAGCACGATGTTCATGAACACTCCGGCGCACACCACAATGGCGCCCTGCCAGCGCGGCTTGCTGTGGAACCCGTCCGCCACGTCCGAGCCCTCACCGGGCTCCATGCCGGCGATGCGGACGAACCCGCCGAAGGGGATAATGCGCAGAGCGTAGTCCGTACCCCGCCATGCCCGCTTCCACAGTGCGGGCCCAAAGCCCATGGCGAACTCGTAGACCTTCATCCGGCAGGCCTTGGCGGCAAGGAAGTGCCCGGCCTCGTGAAAGAACAGGCACAGGCCCAAGACCACGAGGATTGCCAGTCCGGAGTTCGCCCAGGAAATCACGGTCTCCATGCCTCTAGTCACCTGTCACCGTTGATGATTCGTCCTGTGCTCTCGGTACGGCGCGCTCGCCACGAGGCGTGCCCCAAAAGCCCGGCCGGCCCGCCCATGTCATCCTGAGCGTCAATCTCGCCCGGCGAGATGGCGAAGAATGCCGTTGAATGCCAGGGGATTCTTCGAGCTGCTCTTACCGGGAGCGGACGCTCTCAGAGGGACGCTCTTGGCGAAGGCGGGCTTTTCGGCCGCGGTTCTAGTCCACCAGCGCCCGCACACGCTCTCGGGCCCAGCGATCGACGGCCAAGACGTCGTCCAGGCCGCTGAGCGCCACGGCCTCATGGGTCTCCAAAGTGCGTTCCACCGCCTCGGAGATCTGCGGGAAACTGATTTTGTTCCCTAGGAATAGTTCGACGGCCTGCTCGTTGGCAGAGTTCATCGCCGCCGGATAGCTACCGCCCGCCTTCCCGGCCTCGAAGGCCAGGCGCAGCATGGGAAAGCGCTGAGTGTCGGGGCTGCCGAAAGTCAGCGACCCTAGCTGCGCCAGGTCCAGCCGGGGGAAATCGTTCGCAAACCGCTCCGGATAGCTCAGCGCGTACTGGATGGCGAAGCGCATGTCCGGCAGGGTGAGCTGGGCCAGGATTGACCCGTCCACGAACTGGGCCATGGAGTGGATGATGGACTGGTGGTGCAAGAGCACCGTGATCTGCGAGAAATCCAGGCCGAACAGCCACTTGAGCTCGAAGACCTCAAAGCCCTTGTTCGCCAGCGTGGCGCAATCGACGGTGATCTTCGGACCCATTGTCCATGTGGGGTGAGACAGCGCCATTTCGGGGGTGACCCTGGCCAGCTCCTCCGCCGGATAGTCCCGAAACGCCCCCCCGGAGGCGGTGAGCCAGACCCGCTCCAAGTGCCGCGGGTCACGGCCGTCCAAACACTGGAAGACCGCCGAGATCTCCGAATCGATGGGGATGAGCCGCGCCCCGAACCGTTGGGCGGCTGCGGTGACCAGCGCTCCGGCCGCGACCAAGGGCTCCTTATTGGCAATCGCCACATCGATCCCCGCCGACAGGGCGGTGAGAATGGGCGCCAGACCTTCCACACCCGAGGCCGCCGCGATCACCAGGTCCGGGCGCAACGCCTGCACCATCTCGCACAGCCCCGTCCGTCCGCCGTAGACCGAAGCCCCGTTGGCCTGCGCCCCCAGTGCCGTCGCCGCCTCCGCCGCCGCCATGCCTAGGTGCCACACGCCCCATTCGCGGGCCTGCTCGATGAGCGCCCCGACCCCGCTGCCCGCCGCCAGTCCCACCACCTCAAACCGCCCCGGGTGCCGGCCCACCACATCCAGCGTCTGACGGCCAATGGACCCCGTCGAGCCCAGCACCAAAATGCGCTTGGGGGGCCGCTGCTCCGCGCCGGTCTTCGCTGAAACGGTAGGTGTGTTCATAGGCGGTTCGTTGGGGGAAGGATACCGCCCGTTTGCACGCAAAGTCAAGTAACCGCCTCAAGTCCGCGGTAACACTAGATTTCGCGCCCCGGAGA
>CAYRFY010000487.1:0-6354 GCA_964423635.1 uncultured Armatimonadia bacterium
GGTCTGTCGGTGGTGGCATACTTGATGTTGTACAAGTTCATTCCGGTGCGTCCCGTACCGTCCTTGGCGGCGCTCACCGGAGCGCTGGGTGCCGCGCTGCTGTGGCAGGCGGCGTCACCGGTCTTCACGTACGTGATTCGCCGGTCCCAGGAGCACAGCGTCATCTACGGCGGCCTGGCGGGAGTGGTGGCGTTTCAGCTCTGGGTACTGCTGGGCGCGCAGATCATGCTCTTCGGCGCCCACCTGGCCGCTGCCTGCGAGCACGTGTTCATCCGCAAGCGCCCCGTGGAGGAGGATGACCTCTTTCTGGGCACCCGCCAGCGCGATCTGGAGCGCGACTGGTTGGGTCGCGAATAGGCCCGCCGGGTCTCTTGGCCCCGCCCGCCACCGTCTTCGCCGCGCCATAACGCCCCCATAACCATCCTACTTCGTGCACCTGGAGCTCCCCATGCGACCCGCATTCCTCTTGTGGCTTCTCACGGCTTCGCTGTGTGCTCTGGCGGGCGAGCCCATCCTCCGCCAGCTCTCCGGCACCCCGGACCCTACCGCTTCGGATGGGGAAGCCAAGACTCTCGACCGGACCGGGATCTACTGCTGGTGGGTCTCGCCTCCGGTCAAGCCCGGGTACTTCGAGATTGTGGCTCGAGCCCGCACCACCGGGCAGCCCGGAGCCATCCAGTTCGTCCTCACGGATTCCGCCGACGAGAAGCGGGTCTTCCGGGCGATCTCGGAGACGCAGACGGGGCGCGTCGAGAGCGCCCGGTATGCCGAGGTCTACTGCGGCACTTTCTACTGGGACGGCTCCTTCGGCTTCAGGGTCTCTGACTGGAGCTCGCCGGGGCTGATGGTGGACTGGGTGAGTCTGCGGCAGGTGACGGTCTCCGAGGTCCGCGACCCCCTGCCGGGGGCCGTGAAGCGCTATGATGCGCCGCGCCTGCCGGAGCGTCCCCGCATCGACGGGGAGCTGGATGAATGGGCCCGGGTGCCCGCGCTACAACTGGGTCAGGAGGCCGCCCGCTCCGCGGCCTACGGCGGCACCGCCGATCTCAGCGCGGTGGCCCGAGTCGCCTGGGACGCGTGGCATCTGTACTTTGCCTGCGAGGTGGTGGACGATGTCGCCACCTTCCTGCAGGATACTCGCCATCTGGGCGATCTGTGGAAGTTCGACGGTATCCAGCTTGCCTTCGATGGGGCGGGGGACGCCCAAACCGCCGGGTACGAAGTGGATGATTACGAATACGGCTTCGGCCTGACGGCTGAGGGGCCGAAGGCGTATCGCTGGGTGGCGGGCAACAACCTGCCCGCCGGAGATGTGCCCACCATCGAGGTGGCGGTAGTTCGGGACGAGGCGGCCGGGACCACGCGCTACGAGGTGGCCATTCCCTTCAAGGAGCTGGCTCCCTTCTCGCCGGAGCGCGGGAGCTGCGGGATGAACCTGGTGGTGAACGACAACGATGGCGGCGCTGCGCAGCGGGCGTGGCTGGAGTGGACGCCGGGGATCACCGGGGCTAAGGACCCCTCGGCCTTCGGGTTGCTGACGTTGTCCCCGGCAGCGCCCTCGGGCGCGACCGTGGCGGCCTCCATCGTCGGACAGAGCGACCTGTCCGCAGCGGAAGAGGCGGCGATGACGCTGCGCCTGCTCCTGCCCGAGGACCTGGGGGAAGGCAGGCTGACCTGGAGCGTCGTGCGGACAGGGGAGGACCCGCAGCAGGTGGCCGCAGGCGGAGACACGGCGGCTCTGCCGGCCGGCACGGTATCTTTGCCCATCGCGGTGGAGATCGACCGCCTCGGCTACGGCCGTTTCCTGCTCTCCGCCGCGGTCCTGCGGGGTGAAGAGACTCTCGCTCAGGCCGAGTTGGCCTTTTGCCGCTTCGCCGTCGGCGAGCTAGAAGAGCGTCTGCGGGCCATCGCGGCCCGTCTCGATACCGGTCTGGCCGCGGTCGACGCTCTCCGCGCAGGCGGCGCCAGGGCCCAGTATCCCCGGGCCACGCTGGGAGCCGTGGAGGAGTTCTCGCGCTACGCCAAGGCCGACCTGGAAGCCGCCAGGTACGAACGTGCCGATACCGTCTGTGGCGAGCTGGAAGAGCTGCTCTCCGAGGCGGAAGCAGAACTCGCGGCCCTCGGGGCGGACGCCACCGGGGAGCTGTGGGCCCCGGAGATGCCGGCAGAACGCCTTACCGTGCGGGACGGCGCCTTCTACTGCGGGGATCGGCCGCAACTGCTGATCGGCTATGCCGGATGGTGGGAGGTGTGGACATCCCAACGGCGCCTGGCCGTTCAGGGCCTGAACCATCTGGAGGACAGCATCATCGCGCCCTTTTCGCTGTTCCCCGACGCCGGAGAGCAGCCGGACAGCGCCATGATGGACGGACTGCGCTGGGCCTGGCAGCGGGCCGTGGACCCCTTCACCTGCTACAGCCGCATGCTGGCATGCAACCAGGTGCCGCAGAGCTTCCGCGATGCGCACCCCGAAGCCACCGGCGGAGGCTGGTCGGGCCTTTGCACCCTCTCCCCGCCCCTGCGCGACCTGCAGACCAGGTACCTGAAGACCGTGGCCGAGACCGCCTCGGCCTACCCCTCCGCCGGGGTGTATGTGCTGTATGGGGAGAACACCCACGGCGGCCCCCATCACCTCCTGGAGATTGCGGCCTTCGCCCAGTACCTGCAGGGCCTCTACGGCACCCTCGACGCGCTCAACGAGGCCTGGGGGACGCAGTACGGCGATTGGGAGGAGGTCGGGACGGCCCAGGATGTGACGTCTTCGGTGGCCTGGCACGACCGGGGCCGGTTCAACCAGCAGCTCTTCACGCAATGGACAGCCTGGCTGCAAGAGCAGGTGCGCGCCGTGGATCCCGGGGCCCTGTGCACCGGCTATCCGTCCCTGCTGAGCTGGGACGATTCCTCGGACTGGATGTCCGGCATCGACATGGAGGCCCTGTGCCGGGTGCTCAATGTCAACGGCTTCGACACCGCCGCCCTGGATTACGGCGGCAGTCGCCTGGCCATGAACTCCATCACCGGCCTGGCCATGCCCCACGACATGCTCAAAGCCTTCAACCCACGCAACCCCAACTACGATCCGGAGCTGCACCTCGTCAACCTCAACCGGCCCTACCCGGAGGAGTATGTGCGCGCCGCCATGTTCCAGGGCTGCCTGCACGGGATGAGTGCCGCGAATCTGTGGGTGTACCAACGCAGCGAGGGCATGGACTCGATGCTGGTCTTCCAGCCGCGCGTGATGGCGGCGTACCTGCGCACCGCAATGGACCTGCGTAGACTGGTGGAGCCGATCCTGGCTTTCCAACGAGCGCCGGCCCAGGCGGCGATTCTGTATTCCACCACCTCCGTGGCCTACAACCCGAAGCATCTGGCGGCGCTGAAGCTTGCCTACGAGGCCGGCTTCTTCTCGGATACCAAGATCGGCTTCGTGACGGAACGCACCATCACCGAGGGGGCCCTGGATGACCTGAGACTGCTCATCGTCCCGGAGGCTTCACACGTTCCCCAGGCCGTCTGGGGGCGCATCCGGAGCTGGGCGGCCGCGGGCGGCAGGGTCGTCACGATCGGCGGCTGTCTGACCCATGACGAAAGGGATAGACCCTTGCCCGATGGTGCACAGGTGCCGGGAGCGGTCACCGGGCCGTGGAGTGATGACCCGGTGAGGTTGCGCGCGGAGCTGGAGCCCATCCTCGAACGAAGTCTCTCTCGGCCCTGGCGTGCCGTGAATGCCCGGGGAGAGCTGCTTGGCGAGGTGGAGATGAGGACGGTGAAGACGGAGAGCGGGCGTCTCTGGTACGCCATCAATATGGGCAAGCAGGGCACGGAGCTGGACTTGCTCCCGCGCCCCACATCGCCCCTGCAGGACCTACTCAGCGGCCGGCCGGTGGCGCTGCCGCTGAAGCTCGAGCCGCTGGGGGTTGTGATCCTCAGCGAGGTGGACTAGCAGGCGGCCGAGCCGGTGGGCTCCAGGGGAGATCTCCCCCGGCCGGGGACGGGGTAGGGCCCCGAGCCGCCCGCCGCTTGGTGTTCACGGCGCCGCGGGCGATGCACCCTTGGCCGCTTCACACGCGCGAGCCGGTGACATTGGGCGCCGGAAGCAGCACGGCGTCCCAGCGCTCGCGCTCGATCCCCGCCTGCTGCAGGATCTCCTCGTGGTAAGAAAAGTCCCCGAACTCGTAGGAGCGGTGGGTGTCGGTGCCGGTGGCGATGGGAACGCCGCGCTCGACGCAAAGCTTGACCATCTCAAGATCTGCCTGTGGCACCTTGTAGTGGCAGTTGAGCTCCGGGGCGAAGCCCGCGTCGGCCGCGGTGTCCACCAGCCATTCGATGACCCACAGCGGGACCTCGCGGTTCTTCTGCTTCCACTCCCGGAATGGGTGGGCCAGGGCATTCATCCCGGCCTCGGCCAGATGCAGCGTGCGGGTCTTGAGCTCGTCGACCACCTGCTCCAGCGGCTGCTCATTGTTCAAAGTCCGCATGCCGTGCACGGCCCCGACGATGAAGTCGAGCTCGGGCAGGAGGGCCGGATCGAATACCAGGCGGCCGTCGTAGAACACGTCCAGCTCGACACCCACCAACATGCCACCGGTCTGGGCCGACCTGAGCCATGCCACATAGTCCGCGCAACGGGCCATGCCGGCGTCACGGTTGGCCTCGAAGAGCTCGGAGGCCTCGTCGCCCCAGAAGGCCCACTTCATGTCGGGTGGATAGAAAAGATGGGCGCTGTGGTCGGTGATGACGAAGGGCGGCGCTCCCTGGGAGGCCAGCTCGACGTACATGGAGAGGCTGACGTCCTCGGCGCAGGCCGAGCGCTCGGTATGGCAGTGGCAATCGAAAAACTCCATGACAAGAAGACCTTTCAGCGGAATTGCGGACACGACAATGCCCCCAGGTGTCCTGTGGGCCACCGGGAGGCCTCCGGGTTTTCCTCGCACACGGCATTGCCGGAGGCGAGAGAGCGGGGTCGGTGCCTGAGTTACAGTGTACCCGAGCGAAACAGGGTGTCAAGTGCGCCGCAGGCCGGCGAGCTTCGCACGCCCCGGCCCGGCCACGCGCTCTCGCGAAACGTCTTCGCTTCGGCGTCGCCCGCGAGGCGCCGGGCTCAGTCGCGCCTGCCTTCGCCAATTCCGTTACCGCTTCTCGAACGAGGGGAAGCCGCTGGGGAGGAAGTGGTGCAGGTAGGCATCTCGCGCGTAGCGGTCGGTCATGCCGGCCACCAGATCGCAGACGAGCCGTGCCCGGGCGAGATCATCGCTGGGCACGAGGTTGGTCTCCTCGTGGAGCGCCGCATCCGAGGTCATGTACAACTCAAACAGTCGCCTCACGATCCCCTTGACCTTCTCGGCCTCCGCCAGCAGTGGGGCCGAGAAGTACACCTCATCATACAGGAAGTCCTTGAGTGCATCGGCGGCCTCGCACACCTCCGGGCTCATCGCCAGTTGCTCGCCGCCCAGGCTGCTGTCGATCACATCCTCCACAAGACGACCTACTCGTCCGCTGTGGTGGCGGCCCAGTGTGTTGAGTATCTCCGGGGGCAAGTCGTCCAGTGAGATCACATCGGCGTGGAGGCAGTCATCGAGGTCGTGATTGATGTACGCGAAGCGGTCGGCAAGACGTACGACGACCGCCTCCATCGTCACTCCCTGGGGCCGCAGCAGGGTCTCTCGGAGATTCAGGCGCCCCTTGCTGTGGAAGATGATGCCCTGCCGCGTCTCGTGGGTGAGGTTCAGGCCTGAGCCGTCCCGCTCCAGCTCGTCGACGACCCGCAGGCTGTGCTCGGCATGGCGGAAATGCGCTCCGGCGTCGAACTCCCGGTACACGCGATCCAGCGCACTCTCGCCCGCATGGCCGAAGGGGGTGTGTCCCACATCGTGGGCCAGAGAGATCGCCTCGGTGAGGTCCTCATTGAGCCGCAATGCCTTGGCGATGGTGCGGGCAATCTGCGACACCTCCAGCGTATGACTCAGGCGGGTGCGCAGATGGTCTGCACGGGGTGAGAAGAACACCTGGGTCTTGTAAGCCAGTCGCCGGAAGGCCTGACACAGGTGGATGATCCGGTCGCGGTCGCGCTGAAACTCGGTGCGCACGGGACAGGGCGCCTGGGGATGGCGGCGCCCCCGGGTCTCGGCACTCAGCGCCGCCAGGGGGCTGAGGGTCTCGCGTTCAGTTTGCTCGATCCGCAGTCGAATAGTCATGGGCAGTAGGGAGTCGCGAGTCGGCGGGTCACGGGTCACGAGTCAACGGCAACGGCGTCAACGTCATCAACGGCCGAGGCTCCTGGACATCCGCGTAGGTCGGGCTTTCCAGCCCGACTCGGCCGTGTTGCATGCGCAATGCGGGCCACGTCCGTCCGCC
>CAYRFY010000488.1:0-487 GCA_964423635.1 uncultured Armatimonadia bacterium
CCTTCACCACGCCGGCCTGGGACGGTGCCGGCCGTCCTGCGTATGTGGCGGTGGTCGGCGGCAAGGCGGGTAGCTTCTACGCCGACGACCTCCGCCTGGAGGCCGCGGCCGGCGAGCTGGAAGGGGTGGAGGTGGCGGTTGAGCCGGCTGCGAGCGGGAAGGCGGGCAACGTCTTCCCCAACATGCAGGAGGCCGGCTTCAGCGTCAAGATCACCAACAAGACCGAGGCGGATATGGCTGTCAGCGGCCGATACTCCGTCGCCAGGCAAGGCGAAGGGGCCAGGTGGCGGCCTCTGGACATCCCCATGGTCTTGCCGGTTGACGAATGTCAGGAATGCGTGCTGGGAGACTTGGTCACCGAGCCGGGCCTGTATACGCTGTGTATCCAGATCACGGGTAAAGATGGCGGGCTATTGGAGAGGAAGGTGGACTTCGCGGTGGGTGGGTAGCCCGCTGCCGTGCCGTCCGCATGACGTTAGCCGTCGTG
>CAYRFY010000488.1:587-6343 GCA_964423635.1 uncultured Armatimonadia bacterium
GGGCGGGCTTTCCAGCCCGCCGGCGCCGTTGCCGTGCCGTCCCTGGGACCGCGGGTCGCCGCTGGGCGGGACCCGCATCGCCGCTGGCCTTCGTGGGGCGGGCTTTCCAGCCCGCCGGCGCCGTTGCCGTGCCGTCCCTGGGACCGCGGGCGTCTCGCCCGCCGCCGTCCGCCGTGCAGCCGTTACTCACTCCATCACCGTCGCTATCGCTCTCTCACAGCCATCATCACCAGGAGGACACCAGCAATGCGCATCGCGGCCCTGCTCTGCCTGGCAGTCGTCGTTCTTGCCCTGCAACTGACCTGGGCACAGGGCGTCGCGCAGCCCGTGGAGGCCGCTGCTCCTGCCGAACTCACCGAGGGTGAGAACCTCATTCTCAACCCAAGCTTCGAAGATGAAATGGCCGCGTGGCAGAAGACGCAACTTGACCGGGGCCTCGAGGTGGCCAGGGACGACACATGCTCTTCGGATGGGAACTGGTCGCTGCGGCTTACCTCGAAGACAGGCCAGTCGGTGGACGTGGCACTTTTCGAGGGCGCCGTCGACCCCGGAGCCCGGTACCGCTTCGGCGTCAAGTACGCCACCAGCACGGAGGGCACCGATGCCGACTATGCGCCATCACCCCTGGTGTGGGTGACGGTGAGCGGCGACAAGGGCGCCTCCGCCGATCTGAACTGGATGGGCTCCGAAGAGGCCGCCGATTGGACGCCCCTGGAAGCTGAGCTCAGCGTTCCTCCAGACGCTTCGGTGGTGTCCATTCGCGTGTTTTTGCACCAACAGGCAGGCACCGTCTGGTTGGACGAGGCCAGGCTGGTGCAGCTCCGAGAGGGCGAGGAGCCGGCGGAGCTATCACCCGATGGCAACATCCTGTGCAACGGCGACATGGAGCACGGCGCCGCGGGCCAGCCTGACGCCTGGTGCCCCGACACGGGGAGAGTCGGCGTTCACAGGCAGTGGGTCAAGTACGAGCAACAGGGGCGGCATGTGTGGTCTGAAGCAACGCCCCACAGCGGCGAGCGCTGTCTGTGTTGTGAGGTCCAGGACGCCGCGAAGGTGCCGTACATCTGCTGGATACAGTACGTGGCCCTCAAGCCCAACACCACCTACAAACTCAGCGGTTGGCTCCGGGCCGAGGGCGCCACCGCCGTGAATATGCACGTGGTGGCCTCCGAGTCGCGAGGGCTGTCTCGCGAGATCTGGGAGACCACATATGTCGGTGCGGGGCCATGGGTGGAGAAGGCAACATCCTTCACGACACCTGCCTGGGACGGCGGATGCCGGCCGGGCTATGTGGGCATGCTCGCGGGCAAGAGGGGGAAGGCCTACGCCGACGACCTGCGGCTGGAGGAGGCCGGCGCCGAGCTTCAGGGCGTGGACGTCGCTCTGGAGAGCGACAAGCCGGGGAATGTCTTCGCCAGCGTTGACGAGGTGAGTTTGTCACTCTCGGTTACGAACAAGACGCCGGAGGACCTCGCGATCAGCGGCAAGTACGCCGTTACCACTGAGGGGCAGGCTCCGCAGTGGAAGCCGCTAACCGGCGAGATGGTGCTGCCGGCCGGTCACACGGAGAAGCTCCCACTGTCGGGTCTGGTGACCAGGCCGGGCATCTACACCCTCCGCGTCCTGGTCTCCTGCGCCGATGGCCGGGTGGTGGAGGGCAAAGCCACCTTCGCCGTGGGCGGCTAGTCGCCGTGCCGTCCGCACGCCGTTAGCCGTCGTGGGGCGGGCTTTCCAGCCCGCCGGCGCCGTTGCCGTGCCCACTGGGGTGTCCATCGTGGGGCCTGGGGTGGGGCGACCCCGCGCGCGGTCCTCGCGGACCGCGCGCACGACGCGAGGGAAGGAGAATGGTCGCCCGACTCCACGGGTTTCACCCGTGGCTAGTATGCACTGCCCCTTCGGGGCAGACGGCAGCGGCACGGCACGCCCATCCAAGCTCCGATGCTCTCCATTGCAGGGGGACCGCGGGTCGCCGCTGGGCGGGACCCGCATCGCCGCTGGCCGTCGTGGGGCGGGCTTTCCAGCCCGCCGCCGTTTGCCGCTCCCGCCCCTGCCACCAGGAGGTTGTGAGCATGCCCATCTTGCGCGTTCTGCTCTTGCTGCCCCTTGCCATCGTTGGCCCCGCACTTGCCGAGGACCTGACCGGCCGTGTCGCGGATGGAGCGGGCACAGCCCTCCCAGATGCACGCGTCTGGGTGGTGTCGTATGCCCCGGCAGAGCTGGAGCCCACCGTCGTCGGGCCCGCGCAGACCGATCTCGCCGGGGTATTCCAGCTCTCAGACGTGTCTCTCCCGGCGCCTGGAATGCGATCCCTGGGGGCCACCGTGATCGCCCACTGCCCAGGGCACGCCCTTGGGTTCGTTAGCGCCTTCGCGTCGGCGACTGCGCCGGTGGAGGTCATCTGTCCGGTCTCGGCCCAACTGAGCGGGAGGGTTGTCGACGAGGAGGGAAGGGGCGTCGCGGCGCGCCTCCTGCCGCGGTCCCTGTGGGTGCCTCACCCGCTCCACCCGGTGCTGGGGTACCGCGCGGTGCCAACCGCGGTGGCCGAGGCCCTCGCCGTGCAGACCGATGCGGAAGGCAGCTTCAATCTCGACCTGTGCTCTGCGGGCCAGGCGGTCTTGGTCGACGTGCACGCAGGGGAGCTGGTCGCACTCGGCATTCACCTGGATGCCGGGGAGACGGACCTGCCTCTCGTCGTCAGGCCGCCGGCGTCCCTGCAGGTGCGTCTTGTCTGTCCGCAAAGCCCGGCCGCGGCGGCCGGCATCCCCATCCGCCTCACCGCCGATTACCACGGCGGCACCATCCCCTGGACGGCGACCGTCGCCACGGACGATACAGGTGTCGCTCACTTCGAAGCGGTGAAGCCGGGGCAGATGACCGTAGTCCCCAGCTTCTCCCACGATGCTCCCTGGCGCGGCACCGGCCGGCATGTCCGGGTGAAGCCCGGAGAGCAAGCGGAGCTCGGAATCGCCCTGGAGCCCACGTATCCCGTGACGGGTCGTGTCGTGGACGGCGCGACGAAGCAGCCTGTGTCCGGTGTGGTGGTCCTGGGTGCGGCCAATGACGACATGGGCCTGCCGCCGCCGCCCACAGACGCCGAGGGGCGCTATGCCCTCCGGGCCCTGCCGGGGCACCTGGCGCTCATCGTGCACGGCCGTATGCCGGGCGACGCCCTGGGGATACCCCCTATCGTCGAGAGCATCGAGGTGAGCGTCGCGGGTGCCACGCCTCCGGACATCGAGTTGCCGCCCATCGTCACCCTGCGCGGTGTGGTGCTGGACGAGGGCGGCCGGCCGGTGCCGGATGCCGAGGTCTACCCGTACCCAAGCCCGCTTGGCCCGGGGTACCTGACCGACGCCCAGGGCCGGTTCGAGATCGCGGTGGCGCAGGACGTGGGGCCGCTCTCCCTGCGCGCCAGGCGCGGGGAGGCCATGACGATCCAGCCGGTCACGGCGCGGCCGCGAGATCCCGAGCTCATGCGTCTGGTTCTCGCGCCCAAGGCCGGGTGCCGCCTGCGCGTGCAGGCGGTGGACCCGGCCGGGCACCCCCTCACCGGTGCGTATGTCACGATCCAGCATGACGACGCCGACGGGGCGATTCCCGTCGACTGGGGGATCACCGACGCCGCGGGACGCTACGACAGCCCCTTGCTGTGGCCCGACGGTCTCTATCAGGCTGTCCTGAACAAGGCCACCTTCGCCGACGCGCAGAGCGGGACGTGGCAGGCCAGGGCCGCCGGGCGTCATGACTTCGGAGCCGTCACCATGGCCAGAAAGAGCGGCGTGGTCGCCGGGCGCGTGGTCGACGCCGCCGGCAGACCCGTGGCCGACGCCGAGGTAGCCGCCACAGCCGAAGGCCCCCCACAGAAGGGCTCCAGCGCCTTCCGGCCATCCCCTCGGACCGACGCTCGCGGCCGCTTCCGGCTGGAGGGCCTGCTCCCCGGCAGCGCCTTCGTCACCGCACAGACCACTGACGCCATCGGCGGCGCGAAGCTGCAGGTCGATGGGGAAGAGGGGACGATCGTGCTGTCCCCGCTGCCCCGGGGGAACAAGCTCGGGCCGCCTGCAGACGTGAATTCCGTCACGGACCACTCCGCCGACCGCCGTCTGGCGCTGGAGCTATTCGAGGAGACGGCCGGGGGCCACCCACTGTGGCTGATCCGGTCGTGGGCTCTATTGGCTCCCGATGAGGCCCTACAGACCGCACTGGAGGCCGGCGGCGACGTGAGCGGCAATGTAGTTCGAGGTCTGATCGATAAGCTCGCCGCCACCGACCCGGAAGGTGTCCTGCAGTGCATCGCGCTGCTCCCGGGCGGCGGGCAACGTTCCGAGGCTCTCGCAGCCTTCTCCCACCGCATCGGTGTGGCTGCGGAGCGACTCCCAGCCGATGAGGCCGCCGAGCTTCTGCAACTGGCCCGCACCGCGGCCGACCGCGCCGTGTCCGAGGCCCGAACGATCGACAAGCCCCGCGGCCGGGTGGAGCACCTCGCCCGTGCCGCCGAGGCGCTGCACCCCCTGGACCCCGGTGCTGCCGAGCCGGTACTCCATGAGGTCGGTAGGCTCGCCGGCACATTGCGTCAAGACTACCCGGAGGCGCACACGCGGCTGGCCGCCGCCCGGGCGCTCTGTCTCATCGACCTGCCTGCGGCCCTCAAGCTGCTCGAGGGCCTCACCTACGTGGGTGACCCCGCCTGGTTCCGCGCCGAACTGGCACTGTCGATCGCGGCGAGCCACCCCGCCGAGGCGACGGAGTTGGTCCTGGCCCGTGGCGTCCCGGGTCGCGACCGGCTCGTGCCCCGCGTGGTTTACGCCATGGCTCCGGTAGACCTGCAGCAGGCCCTGGACCTTGTGGCGCGTCTCGAAGACCCCTTCGACCGCGCCAGACCCCTGGGTGTCATCGCTCTGGCCCTCGCTCCGCGGGACCCGGACCGCGCGGCGGCGGTCCTGGAGCAGGCCGTGGAGGCGGTGGTGGACTTCTCCGAGAGGCACAGGGGACACAGCAACCGCGGGGAGGTCGCCGCCGAACTGGCCGCCATCGCCCGCCGCATCGGTTACCCGCAGGTGGAGCCCATCGCCTGGCTCTCCCTGGCCCACCGGCAGCCCCTCCCGGTGGAAAGCTCCGACGACCGGCCCTCCTGTGCCTATCTGTGCGCCCTGGCGCTGGCCTGGCCGGAGCTGGCGGCGGAGGTGCTGCGGGACATGGTCTCACAGCCTGAGCCGAAGAAGGGTCCCATGCCGGACGACTGGGTGCGCTGCCGCGCCATCGCCGCGGCGGCCTGCGACGCCAACGAGGCCGCCCGCTATCTGAGGTCTCTGGAGGCGGAGGACGACGACAGACGCGCCGAAAACGGAAGCGCCTGGGCTCAGGCGATCGAGGTCCTCGCCACACCGCCGGAGGAGCGCTTCGGCCTGGTGCTGCGGGCCGACAGCGGCTGGGCGCCGGGGGCCGACGACTGAGACAACGGCGAAGGCAACGACAAGATAACAGGATGGACAGGATGGACGGCACGGAGAGGATGGACAGGATGACGGCGGACGACAGGACGGACATGATAACGGCGAACGGCATGGGGAGGATGACGGCGGACGACATGGGGAGAGTAACGGCTTGGGGTACGGGGCCGTGCTCTCGCAGAGGTTGGGGGCGCCTTGCCGCGCACGGTCCTCGCGGACCGCGCGCACGACGCAAGGGAAGGGGAATGATGGCCCGACTCCACGGGTTTCACCCGTGGCTAGTATGCACTGCCCCTTCGGGGCAGA
>CAYRFY010000489.1:0-1788 GCA_964423635.1 uncultured Armatimonadia bacterium
CCGGTGCCCGGCGGCGAAGCGCACGGCCGTCGGTCCCATGACCAGGCGTAGCTTTGTCACCTGCCCCGGGGTCAGAAGCTCCTCGGTCTGCAGACCGTGGCGGTACCGCGCGCGGACGAAGCCGTAGCACACCTCGAGCGCCGGCCCGCCGGGGTCCTCATCCACCAGCCGGGCGAAGAAGTCGGTGTCCGGTGCGCTGGAGGCGGCCCACACCACCACCTCGGGGTGACCGGCGATCTCAAGGTCCTCGGTCAAGGGGACCGTGCGATAGTACAGGATGTCCCCACGGTGCTCCAGCTTGCGGCGGTCGGTGGCGGTGGTGAACATGTCGGCAGACCACAGACTGGGCACCGGGTCGCGGGGATCGTATGTGTACTCATCCGGCGGCTGCGAGCCGGGGAGCTCTGCCGACAGGGCCCCGCCGGCCTCGACGGGATTCGCCGCGCCCTCGCTGTGGAGGTACAACGTGTGCTCAGTCGCCGCGGGCGGCCAGGCGGCGGCGCTCTTCCAGGTGCGCGAGCCCATCGCGAAGTACCGGCAGGCCGACCAGTCTTCAACCCCGTTATCCAGGCCCTTGAGCCGGTGGTCGAACCAGGTGATGGTCATCTGCGTCATGTCCACCTGCGCCTGGGGGCCGAAGTCGATCTCACCATATTGCCGCTGGCCCAGTCCGGCATGGCTCCAGGGGCCGACGACGATCTTGCTTTGCTCCCGGGCCAGGTCTGACCCGCCATTGCGCTGCATGCTCACCAGATGCCCCAGCGAGCAGCAGTGGTCGAACCAGCCGGTGCAGTCCAGATTGGGCACGGTGACTTCGCGGTGCTTTTCGGTGAAGCGCCAGCACGGCTCGCCGGGTCGCTGCAGCCACCTTCGCGCCTCCTCGGCCAGCGGCGGCGGAAGCGCGTCAACGACCGCCGCCACCGGCAGCTCCGAGAGCCAGTGCCAGCCTCCGGGGAGCTTCGCCAGCTCCCGGGCCTCGGCGGGAGTATGGGGGCCGGGAAGCCCGGCGCGGCGGCGGAGGTCCGGGGCGATGGCCGTCAGCCACCAGCTCAGGCGCCGACCCAGCCGGAAGGTGCCGGGATAGTCGAGGTCGGTTATCTCGGTGGGGATCGAGAAGGCGGCCATCGCCAGCAGGTGCGGCGGCCGCAGTGCCGCCGCCTCCCACTGCACCCACGCCGGGTACGAGGTCCCGAACGTGCCCACCTTTCCGTTGCAGAAGGGCTGCGCGGCCAGCCACTCGATGGTGTCGTAGCCGTCCTGTCCGTCCAGTGTCTGTGCACTCGAAAACGAGGTGAACTGTCCGTCCGAAGCGTACCGCCCGCGGAGGTCCTGACTGACCACTACGTAGCCGGAGCGCACCATGTTCGCATCGCAGCTACCGCCCTTGCCGTACGGTGTGCGGTGCAGAAGCCCGGGATAGCGGTCCGGGCCATCCGGGCGGCAGACCGTGGCCCGCAGGACGGTGCCGTCGCGCATGGGTACGGGAACGTCCTGCTGCGTGATGATCCCCAGTGAGCCGGCGCCGGTTGTCGCCATCGCAAGTATCTCCTTGTCGCGTGAATTGGAGTGGACTTCCACCCCCGGCGCAGACGGCCTCAGAGCCTGCCCTCCGCCGACCGCCTTCCCGCTCCTATTGCGGCCTCTGAGTTTGTCCTTCTCCCAAAGCCTCGGTCAGGCCCTCATTGGCCTGCCCGAAGGCCCGCCAGTAGTCGTCGTGGGAGTAGCCCTCGGCATGGGAGAAGGGCCCCCCGGCGTCGGGTGAAAACGCCGCGGTGCTCCAGAGCCAAT
>CAYRFY010000489.1:1798-4292 GCA_964423635.1 uncultured Armatimonadia bacterium
ACCAGGGCGGGCAGCTCCAGTGGTGTCACGGGCTTGAGCCACAGCCCGGGCACGTACCATACGGGATAGCCCTCCTCGCCCAGGCGTGCCACCCGCTCCGCGACTCCGGAGACGTCGCCGTGGTACTCCAGCTCCGAGAACACCAGCGCGGGCATCTCGGGAGTTCCGAAGCCCCGTGCCAGGCCCGGCAGGCTCTCGGGACCCAGGAGATTGCCCAGCAAAAAGTCCGGCTCGATGGCGCGCACCCGCTCGCGGATGCCCTCCAGGATCGCGGTGACCTCTATCTCCTGACGCCGGGCGTAGTCCTCGGCCAGATCGTTGGCGGCGATCCACGCCGGGCGGTCGGCAAGCGCGGTCTTTTCCGCCTCGACACCCTCCAGATGCTCGGTCACGAACGCCTCCCAGCAGCGGTCGCAGAAGCAGGGCCCCGGATAGCGCGCGGAATCGGCGCCGTACATCTCCATGTCCACCACCATGCCCGCCAGACCGGCCTCGGCCGCGATGACCGCACGGTCGCCCACCACGCGGTTCCAGTATTCCGAAGACAGCGGGCACGGCCCGCGCCGCCAGACCGCCGCGCCCCCGGGCTGATAGCCCCCGAACTGTGTATTGCCCCAGCGCTCGTCGCTCCCGAACGGCCAACTGACGATCACCCGCAGCCTCCGCTCGCTCTGCACCCGGGCCCAGCGCCCGGCCTCCTCCGGCCACCCGGCCTCGCTGTGGCTCTTGCCCATGGTGTGCACGATCATGCAGTTGAACCCGGCGGCGCAGATTCGCTGCAGCAGCCCTTCATCCTTCCACTGTCCGGCGTAGCCGTAGATGCCCCGCAGCCTCTGGTCCTGCAGCCACTGGTAGGCGGGGGCGAGCTGTCCTGTGGCGACCGGCTCGATCGGCGGCACGGGCGTCTTCACGCGCCACGGTCTGGCGGTCACCTCTCCCGCGGCGGGCCGCCCCCACAGCTCGATCTCGCCCACCTGCAGAAAGTCGGCGCTCTGCGCCACGCCCACCAGCTCGAGGCGGACCGAGGTGGCGGGGCCGCCGACGGGCGAAACGACGATGGGGTACTCCGGGGCCGGAGTCTCGCCGGGCAGTACGGCGTTCCAGGTCTCCCCGGCCGGTGTCCACGGCGCCCCCTCGCCGGCCTGCAGCCAGACCCGCACGCAGTTGATGTAGCTGCGGCCCTCCCCGTGACCGGAGGACCAGACGAGGAGGTGATCCAGATCTGCGGCCGAGGCCGGCGTGAACTGGGCCTGAATGCGTTTGGCGCAATACCACCCTGAAAACGAGCGCACCCCGCCGCTCTTCCGGCCGTCGTTGAGCGCACCGCCGCCGGGGTCGCTGAGGGCGGCGCTGTCATCCTCGGCCTCGGTGCCGGTCTTGTCGTCGTAATGCCGGGAGGTGACGCGGACTTTGACGCCGGGCTCCCGGGCGAGGTTGATCGCATCCTCCGCGGGGGTAGGCGCGGCGATGAGCGCCTCCAGGTCACGGGGCGGAATGGAGATGAGGCCCGGCGCCGGGGCATCCGGTGCCAATGGCCCCTCGGGCTCTCCCTGGATCGAAACCTCCGCCAGCGTCATCTGCGGAAGGCCGCTTTGGCAGGTGACCTCCACGAAGCGGCCGCCGACGGCCGGCCCCGTCCAAGCCATGCCCTCGTCCGCGGGCATCATGGCGATCTCGGGCGTCTCCGCCAGCGCCTCCTCCGTGGTGGCGATGCGTACCGTGGCGCCGTCGTAGTTGGGCGCTCCCCTCTGCGGCCATACCTGCACCCGGTGGACCTGCGCCGCGCGGCGCAGATCCAGGCGCGCCGTGATGCGCTTGTCCATCTGTGACCAGAACCAGGAGTGCACTACCTCGCCGTCTCGCTTCCCGTCGGTGAGGGCCGTCCGGGGACCCTGCCAGGGCGGGGCGGGGGAGAAGCCCTGCTCCATCGCGGGCGTGTTGGTGCCGGGGATCACCTGCCCGCGGTAGACGTACCCGGAGATCGTGACGCTGTAGGCGGCCTCCGGAGCGAGGTCCGCTGCAACGGCGGGCAGGGCGATCGAGCTCAACAGGATCTGTGCGACAATAGGCACCATGCATACTCCTCCATTGCGGTGGTCTTGGCACCTGCGGACAGTCCCCATCCCGGGTGATGCCAAAATGCCGCCCGGACGCACTGGCTCATCTGCGTGTCGCTGGCGCGGCCGGCGTTGGTGCCGTGCGACCGGCCCGCCGCCGTTCCTCGTCCGCCGTCGGGCAGGCCCCCTCCTCGGCCGTCTGAACACAGCCACGAGAACCTCCGTGCCTGCGGGGCTCCAGGCCCGCATGCCGTTGCCGTTAGCCGTCGGCGTTAGCCGTCGCCGTTCGCCGTTCGCCGTGCACCCCTCTACAAGCGCCCGCCCGGGCGCGTGAAGGCGAGGGGCCGCGGATGAGGACGCTCCCGCCTTGCGGGGCCGTTGATGCCGTGCGACCGGCCCGCCGCCGTTCCTCGTCCGCCGTCGGGCAGGCCCCCTCC
>CAYRFY010000489.1:4392-6341 GCA_964423635.1 uncultured Armatimonadia bacterium
AGAACCTCCGTGCCTGCGGGGCTCCAGGCCCGCATGCCGTTGCCGTTAGCCGTCGCCGTTAGCCGTCGCCGTCCGCCGTCGCCGTGCACCCCTCTCCAAGGCCCCGCCCGGGCGCGTGAAGGCGAGGGGCCGCGGATGAGGACGCCGTCAACGGCAGACGGCAATGCGGGTCCCGCCTGGCGGCGACCCGCGCTCCCAGGAACGACAGACGCCGTCGGCGTTCGCCGTTGCGCGCCACCCGCCACGAACCACGCGCCACAGCCGTCCCTCCCGTCACCGTCCTCTTCCCTCGGCCGCAAGCCCCGTCAGCTTCACGATGGCCACGCTGTGGTGGCTCAGATGCAGCGAGACCGCGTTGCCTTCGAGACCCACGTTCTCCACCCCGAAGTCCCCCAGCTCGATCGGCATCCGAATGCGGTTTGTCTCGGCATACAGCCGTTCGTACTCCGGGTCGGGTGCGGTGAGTTGCTCCTCGGCCGCGGTCCACTGTGCCATCCCCAGCTTTGCCGGGTCGAGCTCCACGGTGACCTCCTGATCCAGGTGCTCCGGCGACAGGTGAGAGATCACCGCCAGCACCTCCGGCCGCGTCCGGGAGCGGTACAGCGAGACGTAGATGTCCCTGCCACGCACCACTCGGGCCATGCTCTCATTGCGCCAGTACGGGAGGAACTCCGCCGCCGGGACGTCGAAGGCCTCGTAGATGCGCACGATCTTGTCGAACCAGCCGTAGTGCATGCGGGAGGGGCAGGGCAGGGTGTTGTGCAGCAGCGTCCCGGCCAGCGCCGCCTTCGTCATCCGGAAGCGATACAGCTCCTGGCTTTCCTTACCGCCGCCGAACTGCTCAAGCAGCGGGTCGGTGGGGACATACACACTCGAGGTGATGCCGTAAGGCAGGCTGGAGTGCTCGCAGGCGAAGTCCAGACGGGTGTAGGTATCCTGCAGGTCCTTGCCGTCGTGGAAGACGGTGGAGCTCATCTGCCGGAGGCCCTCACCATTGAGAAAGTGCGTGACATGGGTGAAAGTGGGCCACTGGACACATTCGGAGTTGTGCACCACGATGGTGTAGTCCGTGACGCCGTGGCGGACGAAGGCGGCCGCAAGCTGCTGGTACAGTCGGCGTTGCCGAAGCAGCGGATAGCGGTCGCGGCAGCCGTGCAGAGAGTTGTTGCAGCGGAACGCCGGGCCGAAGTCCAGGTAGATGCCGCGCAGAGGGATTCTGTCCAGGAGCCGGTCGAACTTCCAGGCGAAGAAGTCACCGGCCTCCGAGGCCGGGCAGGTCCAGTACCACGAGTAGGTCTTCTCGTCTCGCTCGTAGTTCAGGTGCCCCGCCGGCACAATCTGCCACTCGGCCAAACGGCTTGCGGCCTCCGGGTATTCCTCGGGGATCAGCATCGCCGCGGTGTAGGGGGTGAAGACCGCGCGGTTTTCCTCGAAGTGCTGGAAGTGCTCGCTGAGCCACTGCCACGTCTTGGGGTGCTCTTGCTCCAGAGGCAGGTCGAAGAACCCCGCGCCTTCCCAGGAGGCCACACCGGAGGGGATCACCGGCCGCCGCGGAGCGGGCCGATTGAGGTGCACCGAGTAGCCGTCGGCGAACAGGTTCAGCGGATAGTCGGCGGGCAGGGGCTTAACGGGTGTGGCCAGCAGCCCGAACTCCAGGGCCAGCTCGCCTCCGGCCGGCACCGCGTCGGCGAAGGTCACCTGCAAGACCGTCTGCTCGCCTGCACGCATGATCTTGATCGGCCGGCGATCCTGCGTCTTCCAGTCGGCCGCCGCTTCGCAGAACCACGCCAGACCGCCCTCCTCGTCGCCGATCCATACCGAGGGGTAGAAGGGCAGCTCGTGGTCGCGGTCGAGCCACAGATTCTGCCGCCATCCGCCGCCGAAGCCCGAGGCCGTCGCATGGGCGAACTTCGCCATCTGCCGCGGCATGGGAACCCTCAGGGTCACAG
>CAYRFY010000490.1:0-6303 GCA_964423635.1 uncultured Armatimonadia bacterium
CGGCGCCTGCCCGGAACCTGCATAATCTGAGTTTCCAGCCCGACTCGGCGGGTCCTCGACCCGCCGGATTCGGAGTTCTCCGCCACGCCTCCAGCGCGCCCTCCCGCCTACGCTCCCGCGCGCCCCAAGATCACCGTCTCCACTGCAACTCCACCTTGCACCTCGGCTCAAGATCGAAGCGCACGATTCCCCGGCAGTTGCCATCGGTGTTCTCGATCCAGATGAGCTCCTTGGCGTTGGTCTCCAGGTGCCAGTCGCGGCACTCTCGCGGGATGTCCCAGATCGCCAGCAGGTAGTCGGCGAAGACCGCTCCGGCGCTCAGGCCGTAGACGACCCGGTAGCTATCGTCGCGCCTGAGGGTCGAGACCTCGATCCGGGGATCGGGCACGTCCACCTCCTCGGGGCGGGTCGGCCAGGGCCTCTCGCCGGTGAGGTCGTAGTAGTGCACCGGCTTGGGGCAGGCGTACTCGAACCGGCAGGTGCGCCGGTTGTCATTGTAGTTGATGAACTCGCAGGAGACCGGCATGTTGTACTGGGGCATGGCGCGCGCCTGCCTGAAGGCGCGCAGGGACTGGTCCATCGGCACGTATCCGCTCGGCATGAGCCGCTGCTCGTGCCACTCATCTGTCCACCAGCGGTCGTACTCGATATCGTGCGTGATCGAGCTCACCACGCGCCGCGGCATCTGGGCGTAGTGGGCCCGGAAGTAGTCGGCATAGTCGGCGGCGCGCGCAAAGACGATGGGCCAGCGTCGGGCGTGGTCGAAGGCCAGCAGGTCCAGGTACTGCTCCAGGAACTCCCGGCCGCGCTCGTCATCCCACAGGATCCCGTAGTTCGTGGCATCCCAGGCGACGGGGCTCTCGAAGTTGACCAACGTCGAGATGAAGTTGTGCACTCCGCTATTGCGGGCGGTGAGGACGGCCTCGCGGGCTGCCAGATCGATGTAGTGCCGCGCCCGCTCCCAGCTCCCATTCGCGCTGGGCCGGTGGAAACTGACGGGGCCGTGGAAGTGCCAGCTCCCAACAAAGTCGAAGACACAGGAGACGGCCTCCGTCGGGCCCTCCTGACTGGGGAAGCGATAATCGACGGGGCCGATGTAGAACGGGAAGTAGGGCGCGCCCATGCCACAGATGTCGGCGCGGGGCACGTAGCCGTCGATCACATCGAACCCGGCGGCACAGGCCGTCTGCGCCTTGGCCGTGTCCAGACGAGTGCCGGGCCACAGGTTGGCGACCCGTCCCACGTCCAGGCCGTGGCGGCGAAACTCCGCGACGCTGTCGCGCAGGGTATCGGCAAGCGCGGGGTCCGGCGCGCTCGTGGCCGCGGCCGCCATGCCGTGCACCATCCCACTGCCATGGAGTTGTTGCTCCTGCAGCAGGCGCGGAAGGTACGCCTCGTCCACCTCCTCGAAGGGCAGCAGCCAGTCGAAGGGCAGCCCGCCGTTGTGCAGTTCCGCTCCGCCGGTGGCGGGGAAGGGTACCGGGTGGTTCCAGACGATGGGCCGGTAGATCAGGTAGGTCTGGTCGATGGCGGCGAAGTAGCGGTACAGGACGCCGTGGCTCTCGCTGGTCCAGCGCGCCAGGTAGTTGCCGGGCTCAGACGGGACATACCGAACCGCCTCCGCCGGCGTCAGGATCTCCGGCGCGAGGTCATCGAGCCATTGCAGCGGCGTCGGCGATTGCGTGGCACGCTCGGGGTCACAGCGTTCGAGGTAACGGGGGAAGACCTCCAGCCGGTCGTCCCCGGTCACGTCGCGCAGTGTGAAGGTGACGGGCTCGCCGACTTCCACGAGACGGGCCTCAAGCTGGAACTCAGAGCCGGGCAGATCATAGGGCGTCGTCGGCATTGGGTGCCTCCGGTGGGCGGCGGATGAGACGGAACGGGAAGGGTAGCCGCTCGAGGGCGGAGAACAGCAGGCCAAGTGCGGCGTCCCTCCGTGCCGGCAGTTCGCCGGGGGCGCGGGATGCCCTCTGCGGTTTCACGGCGGTTACTGCTCGTTGGTCGGCTCATTCGATGCTGCAGGCAACCTCGTGGCCGCACACATCGATTTCCTGGTCGTGACGTGGAGCGAGTGAAGGGCGGGCAGACCGGTGGGGAACAGCGAGGCGAGACCATGGGTGACGATGCTGGGCAGGAAGCGGCGTTCACGATAGCCGAGGTCGCTGAAGCCATCGCCGCGGACCGCCACCAATGGCAGGCGCACGCGGCACGCCGCGCACTGGCGCGGGGCCTGGATCCCGACGACGTGCAGCGCGCCATCTGCAGCGGCACCATCATCGAGCACTATGCTAAGGACCGGCCGCTTCCCGGCGTCCTGGTCTTGGGCTACAATGAGGGAGTACCAATCCATGCGGTGGTGGCCTACGATGCGGCCACTTGCGAGGCGTTCGTCGTCACGGTCTACGTCCCTAACGCAGACCACTTCGAGGGCGACCACCGCACGAGAAGGTGCACTCCAGATGAGTAGCCATCAGATCCGTTGCTGCCCTAGTTGTGGCGGCACGCAACGGCCCGGGCGGACGACCTTCGCAGTAGACTTTGGTGAGCTGTTCTTCGCCGTGCGCGACGTACCGGCTCTCGTGTGCGAGCAGTGCGGGGCGGAATGGCTGTCTCCCGGCACGGTGCGCGAACTCGCTCGCCTGGCTGATGAGGCCAAGAGCCAGCGAACACAGGTGGCGATCCTCAGCGCCGCCGAGATGGCGGTGTGACGGGCCGCTTGGCGTCCGATGCCCGATAGGCCCTTCGCTGGCTGGAGGGGTCGCCCGGGTTGAAGGCCGGACCTGACGACCTGCAGCCTGTCGCCGTCGAGTGGAGAGCGCCATACGCATACCCCGCAAGCGGCGAAAGGGCACGGCGGACGGCCCGTCCGGCGAGCCAAGCCCCGCGGGATAGCGCGCTACTTCCCGCCCAGAGCGAAGCACCGGACCGTGTTCTCCGGCACCGCCTTGCTGGAGGTGCCCGGCAACGGTCTGGGCTTCTGGCTGCAGGACCGCGTGACCACGCCCGACACGTCCTACTGGCCGGAGGTGCACGGGGCCACGGTGGGCGCCCTGCGCGACGAGATCGGCTACTTCGTTAGGTGCGTGACCCACGGTCTGCCGGTGGAGGTGCCGACGCACGAGGAGGCGCTGGCCTCGCTGGAGGTGGCGGCGGCCCTCCTGCGGTCCGCTGCAGAGGGGCGGCCCGTGCGCCTGGCGCCATAGGCCGCGAGCGCGGTCTGGCGGGCAACAAGGCCCATGAGTTCTTCGGAGAGTACCTCTGAGGGCAACGGGTGCCCGTCCCCACATGCCGTGCAACCCAACCGGCGGGCGAGGTCGGAATCTGCCCGGGAGTGTCAACAAGCGCGCCCATCCAGGTACTTGGGAGAGTGAGAGGTCCGATGAGAGGTCTGCATACACTGGCTCCATGCATTACGGTGGCCCTTGCCCTGTCGCACCACGCGGGGGCCGCCGTGCTTCGCGATCCGGCAGGGGATTTCGACAACTCCGATGTGATTGGCGTCGAGACCACAGTCGTCGCCGGTAGTGCCGTGCTGACGATCACGTATGCGGATGAGCAGATCGGCATGGCTACCGGAGCAGGCGGCACGATCGGCATCGATGCGGATCAGGACCCCTCGACGGGTGCGGCCGATACCCCGGGGTTCGACTGCCGGATCACCTTCAACGTCAGCCAGCTCGCCCCTATGGCCGAGGTGGAAATCATCGCAGGCCCCCGGGCTGGGGACACCTACGGCATAGGGCGTGAGCACAACAACGGAACGAACCTGGAGACTGACGCCCGTTGGGTCCGCTTCACCGTGCCGATCGGTCTGGTCAGCGCGGCCAACGACTTCGACTACGTGTTGTTCGCGACGGGCATGTTCTCTGCCGGTGGGGACTGGGACAGGGTGCCCGATCAGGGCATCGCGCGGGCATCCACGGGACAGGCGCGACTTGAGGGGCCGGCAGGGGGCCAGGTGGACTCACACACCGTCACCGCCTTTGCGGACGGCGACGGCCCGCCTCTGGTGCGGCAGGTGACCACTCAGTTGGAGGGTGACAACGCCGTCTGGATCGTGGAGACCAACGAGAACCTGCCCGTCGGAGCCTTGGACCAGTATGACAGTCCCTACATGAGCCTCATGCTCGACATCGACCGGAGCGTTGCCACAGGCATCAACACGGGCGACGTCCCGCTGCTGCCCTTCGGTCCGGACCGCGTTGCAGAGTGCACTCTGGTGCCCGGGGGCCAGGGCTCCATCCGCATCCAGACGGCCATCGCGCCCAACGGCGAACGCCGTTACGTTGGCGGCGGCGCCGGCGTCAATGACCTGGCCGTAACCTTTGAGAGGCGTCGGGCCCGGATAGTCATCCCTCTGGCACTGATCGGCGCCCCCGGCCCGCAGATCGACTGGATGCTGTTCGCATCGAAGATCAACCAGACGCCCCGGCCGGTGGGGGGCTCGAGTATCCAGTTCGATACGGGCCTCGTGAACCGGCCCCTGACCATGCCGCCCAACGCTTTGGTGTTCGCCGACGACCCCGACGATGCCGTCATCATCGGGGGCCAGAGCAGGGACGGCACCACCACGCCACCGGTCCGCCAGCCCATCATCCCCAACGTGGAGCTGGCCGGTCTCCAGGCGGCACTCAGCCAAGACTGGCTGATGCTGCGCGTCGGTTACCAGACCCCCATCACTCTCCAGGCGCGCTACTTCACCTCGATCACATTGGACGCCGGCGCAAGGCAGTACCTGCTCTCCGTGAACTGGGATGGCCAACTGGGCGGCCAGGTGGTGCTGCGCGACATGTCTCAGGGGGCGGATTCCACGCAGGCCCTGTTCCTGAACCAATGCCTCGCCACTACCGGCGCCGGCGCCCATCTGCTGATCCCCACTCACCTGTTTCCGACTCCCCTTCACACCGTGCAAATGGCCATAGAGACCCACGAGATGGGATTCGACAAGCCGGCATCCCAATCGTCCCTCACGGGGATCACGGTGACGGCGGCGCCACGTCAGAACAGCGGCGTCATCGATCGGTTGCCCGACCAGGGTACGATCACTCTCACAGCACGGTAGCGCGGCAAGACGCAGGGAACGTGTTTCACCCCATGGGCGCGATGGCGTTCGATACCCGGGCCATCATGGGGGACGCGGCGGGGAAAGAATCCCTCCGCATCGACGGGAGAGGACCCTTCGATGCGGAGCGCCATCCGGTATGGCCGGTGCATGTCCGGACTTCGTAGGGGAGAGTACGCCTGATGATGGCGGCCTTGACCTGCGGACAAGCATGCCCCGGCGGGTCGGGCCACCACCGCCCCGAGCTGTGCCCTATCCCTTCGGCTTGAGGAACAGTACGTCCGCGTAGTCGATCCAGCCGGTCCTGAGGTCCATGCGGAACCAGCCGTCGCTGTTCTTTTCGTGGAGGCGCGTGGGCGAGCGCTTGCCGAGCTCCGCCAGGTCGTGCTGCGCCCACGTCTTCCCCCCATCCGGCGAGTAGATGATCCCCGTGTTCAGCGGCGAGGCAGGAGCGCAGTGGGTGCCGATGAATACGCCGTCTTGGATGAGCATGGCACCGGACTCGACTCCGGGGTTGTAAAGCAGCGTGTGCTTGCTGCGGTCCGTGATGTCCGCAGGGTCGCAGCAGAACACTCCGCGGTCGTACGGCTCGGGGCCGTTGGAGTCGCTGATCCAATACAGCTTGCCGTCGACGAAGTTGATCCCGCCGGCCTTGAAGCGCGAGTTGGTGTGGTCCGACAGGAGGATCTGCCAGTCCCACTTATCCTTCGCCGCGTCGTATGTACCCCGGAGCCAGTGAATCTCCAGCCCTTCGGGCTTGTCGTGGTCACCGGTGCAGGAGTAGAAGGCGTCCTCCCAAGGGTTGTAGACGACCGTGTGGATGTGCCGGCAGCAGACCGGGTTATCCGGATTGCCCAGCGCCGTGCCCTCGGTGCCCCCGCCCGGAGAGCCGTCGTCGCGGGTATAGGGGCTGGGACCGAAGGAATAGGCGACCTTCACCGTCCGCCCGCCGTCCACCGAATAGTAGATGTTCACGGGCGTCGCGCCGCCCACCACATTGCAGTAGTTGCCCCACACGAGCATCTCGGTGCCGTTGACATCGAAGGAGTTAACCCCCGGCAGGGTGTGGAAGTACCAGCCGGGGTTCTCCGGGTTCTTGGCTGTGTGTGGCACATAGTCGGAGCCATCGCGGCCCTTCACGATGACTTCCTCGTAGCTACCCAGGTTGTCGGTGCTGAGATACAGGTGCGAGCGGGTGGCGAAGACCACATTGCCGCCCTTGAGGATGCAACTGAACGTGA
>CAYRFY010000491.1:0-6301 GCA_964423635.1 uncultured Armatimonadia bacterium
ACGGCCAACGGCGGACGGCCAACGGCGGACGGCCGCTCCGCGTCCGTGCCGGCCTCTACTGGGGCCGGCGGGTCAGCTTGGCCTCCCCGGCGGCGCGGCGGATGGCCTCGCGGGCCAGGACGGTGTTGGAGTTGACCACCGGGATGCCCTTGATGTCCGGATCCTTGATGGCCAGCGGAATCTCGGTGCAGCCCAGGATGATGGCTTCGGCGCCGTCGGCGATCATGCGCAGGGCCGCGGCCTTCAGCGCGTCGACGGCCTCCTTCGTCACCGGGTCGGACTGGGCCTTGATGCCCCAGTCCGGGTGATAGATGGCCTCCTGCACCTGGCGCTGGCCACTCTCCGTAGGGTGCAGCGGCCGGATGTTGTTGGCCAGCAACTCGTCTGCATACACCCGGGTGTTCAGCGTGCCGTTGGTGCCCAGCACACCCACATGGGAGGCGCTGGGGTAATTGCGGACGATGAACTGCACCGTCAGTCTGACGATGTGCAGAAGCTGGGCATCGGTCTGCCCGGCCTCGACGGCGGCGGCGAAGCCGGCCTCCACCTCGTTCCAGATCACCGGGGCGTGGGCCGTATTGCACGGCACGCAGAGCACCTTGGCTCCGGCCTGCCACAGCGTCCGGAGCGACTGGAGGATCTTGACCGCCGGATTCTCCGGGCCTTCGCCGAAGATGAACTCCCCGCGATCGGGAACGGTGGGGTTGGTGTACAGCAGGATCTGCAGATGGTCGCTGTCGCGCACGGCCCTGGTATTGGCCAGGATCTTGGCGTGCAGGTTCTCTCCGGCCTTGGGTCCAAGGCCGCCGACGACTCCGATGATTTGGCTCATGTATGTGGTCACCGCGGGCCATGATAGGATTCCGCCTGCGCGCTGTCAACCGAGGCGATGGCCGGATGGCCGGGCCGGGACCGGAGAAGGCGCTGCGGCCGCGGATGACGAACGTGCCTTTCCGAGGGACGTTGGGGTCGCGGGGATCGGAAAGCGCCCGGCCCACCGGCGCTGCTCATGAGGAGCCCATGGCAAGAAAGCGCGCACCAAAACCGGTCCACGCACCGGAGCCCCCTGCCGAACAGACGGGCATCACCGTGCCTGTGGAGACGGTGGTCCTTTTGCTCACGTGCCTGTGCTACGTGGCCTGCTCGGCATACCTGTGCACGGCCATCGTCCGTGGGGACGCCCCCGACGAGGCCGCGCATCTGGAGTACATCGACCGCCTCGCCGCGGACCCTCACCTCATCGACTTCCGCGGGGAGCCCAAGGGGACGGAGACCCATCAGCCGCCGCTGTATTACGCCCTGGCGGCGCTGGTGACTCTCGCAAGCGGGCACTCGCTGCTCGCCCTGAGGCTGCTGTCCACCCTCTGTGGCCTTGGGTCGCTTTGGCTCACCTACCGGCTGGCGCAGGCCTGGCTGCCGCAAAGGAGCTTCTGGCTCCACTGGGCCTGCGCGGCGGTGGTTGGGTTCCTTCCCATGAACCTGTACGTCTGCTCGGCGGTCAATAACGATCCGCCGGTGAACCTGCTGGTGGCCCTGGGGCTGCTGTGCCTGTGGCGGAGCCGGTGGGGCGCCGGCGGGGCGCGCAGGGCGCTTATCTGTGGCGCCGTGGCGGGGCTGGCGATGCTGACCAAGTCCACCGCTCTGGCGCTGGTGGCCTGCGGGCTGGTTCTGTACGCCGTCGAGGTCCTCTGTGTCCCCCGCCCGGAGCGCAGCTTCCGGCGCCCGGCGGCCTTCCTGGTGGGGTTCCTGGCGGTGTGGGGCTGGTGGGGAGTGCGCAATACCCTCCTGTACGGCGACCCGCTGGCCGCCGCTGCGTTCTCGTCGCTGGCGGCCGGGGCGCCCGCCCACGAGCTGGGAGCCCCCGGTGCCGCGTACTGGCTGGGAATGGTGGCGCCCTTCACCTGGATGACCTTCTGGGGCGCCTATGACCATCTCATCCACCCGGACGACTTCATGCCCACCTGGTGGTACCTGCTTTTGGCGCCCGTGGTGGCGGTGGCCGTATTGGGGATAGTCGGGAGGCTCCGGCGCGGCCTCGGCCGTGAGGCGCTGCCCTGGGTCCCGGCGCTCCTGGCCGGGCTTCTCGTGCTGCTCGCGGGGTTTGTCGGCTTCAATCTCGGCGTATTCCAGGCGCAGGCCAGGTACTTCTTCTGTTTCCTGCCGGTGTTGGCGATCGCGCTTTGCGCCGGAATGGTGTGGTGCGGGAGGCATGTG
The DNA here is from genome assembly GCA_964423635.1 of uncultured Armatimonadia bacterium. Classification (GTDB taxonomy): domain Bacteria; phylum Armatimonadota; class Zipacnadia; order Zipacnadales; family JABUFB01; genus CAYRFY01. The sequence goes on from CAYRFY010000491.1 coordinate 2,215, forward strand.
GCCAAAGCGGGCGTTATCACCCTTCTGGTACTGCTGGCCTACGGCAGTCTCGAGGGCGTGGCGTGGCGCATGTGGTTCACCGGGCCGTGAGCCGTGGCCGGCGAGGGACAGGCCCACGGGCCGGGGAGGCTCCTGGCCCGGACCCCGGGGCCGCTCTTGACCGCGGGAGGCTCCATGCGGTTCAATGGGTTCCTGAGCCAAGCGCGGACCCGCTGTCTTGCCGAAGCCAGCGGGCTTTTGGCCTGCGTCATGGCCGCCGGGGACGGCGGTGGCGCGGGGCGGGCAACGAAGCACTGCATACGGCGAACGGCACACGGCACACGGCACACGGCGAACGGCATGCGGGTCCCGCCCTGCGGCGACCCGCGGTCCCAGGAACGGCACACGGCCAACGGCCAACGGCCAACGGCGCCGCTCCCTGCGTGTCTGTCGACCCGCTTTCCCTCTCCTTCGCGGTACGACTGCTCAGGAGAGGGCTACGGCGGAAAGGCCAACGGCCAACGGCCAACGGCCAACGGCCAACGGCCAACGGCGCCGCTCCCTGCGTGTCTGTCGACCCGCTTTCCCTCTCCTTCGCGGTACGACTGCTCAGGAGAGGGCTACGGCGGAACGGCACACGGCCAACGGCGGACGGCCAACGGCCAACGGCACACGGCACACGGCACACGGCACACGGCACACGGCACACGGCGGACGACCGAGTCCGGCACATTGCAGGAGAGCGTGAGACTCTTGAAGGTAGCCCTGTTCGTGGGCGGGCGCGGGACGAGACTGCTGGGCGACGAATCGCCACTTCCGAAGGCGCTCTTCGAGGTGGGCGACCGACCCATCGTCTGGCACATCATGCGCTCGTTCATGGCCGCCGGCATGAACCGTTTTGTCCTGCTCCTGGGCTATCGTGGCGATCTGATCGCGGACTACTTCATCCATCACGCGCCCTATGAGAGCGCGGATGTGCTGGTGACCGCCAGCGGCGGGGGACGGCCGGAGGTGGAGGTCATCGGCCCCGGCGACCCCGGCTGGGAGATCACGCTCTGCCCCACCGGCACCGACACGGAGAAGGGCGAGCGGCTGCGCATCGCCCGGCGGTACCTGGAGCAAGAGCCGGACTTCATGGCCACCTACGGCGACGGCCTGTCCGATATCGACATCCGTGGGTTGGCCGACTTCCACCGCTCCCACGGCAAGATGGCCACGGTCACGGCGGTCCGGGTGAACTCGCAGTGGGGCCACCTGGAGCTGGACGGCGGCGACCGAGTGACGGGCCTGATCGAGAAGCCCCCGCTGGACGGCTGGATCAACGGCGGGTTCTTCGTCTTCAAGCGCGAGGTCCTGGACTATCTGGACCCCAACGACACGTTGGAATCCAACTGTCTGCCGCGGCTGGCGGCGGACGGACAGCTCATGGCCTACCGCCACGAGGGCTTCTGGACCGCCATGGACACCTACAAGGACAACCTGGCGCTCAACCAGCTCTGGGACAGCGGGGCGGCCCCGTGGAGGACCTGGGGATGAGGGGGGAAAGGGTGCTCGTCACCGGTGGCGAGGGCTTCGTGGGCGGTCATCTATGCGCCGCGTTGCTGGACATGGGCGCCGAGGTGGTCAGCTTCGGGCACGAGGGCGCCCCGAGGGGGTATTTCGCCCGGGAGCGGCTCAGCGAGCGCGTTCAGGTGGTGCGGGGCGATGTGGGTCGCGCCCATGAGCTGGAGGCCCTCTTCGCCGACGGGGGCTTTGGCTACGTGTTCCACCTGGCGGCCCGCGCGATCGTGGGAGACGCCACTCAGGCCTCGGCCGGGGCGCTGGACAGCAATGTGCGCGGCACCTATCTGGTCCTGGACCTGTGCCGGGCACTGTGGGACGAGGGCCGCGGCCCGCTTTGCGGCGCGGTGGTCGCGAGCACCGGCCGGGTCTATGGGAAGGCGCCGTCGCCGCACACCGAGGACATGCCCCTTTGTGCACTGGGGCCCTACGAGGCTTCGAAGGTCTGCGCCGATGTGCTGACCCGCAGCTATGCCAATAGCTTTGGGCTCCCGGCCGCCGTGGCCCGCTGTGTCAACATCTACGGACCGGGAGACGCGAACCTCACCCGCATCGTGCCGGGAACGGTCCCGGGCGTCTTGTCCGGGCACAGGCCGCGCATCCTCAGCGACGGTAGCCCGCAGCGCGATTACCTCTACGTGGCCGACGCCGTCTCCGGGTATCTGCAGATCGCCCGCCGCTGTGGGGAGGACGGAGTGCGCGGCGAGGCGTTCAACCTCTGTACCGGAGTGCCGACCTCGGTGCTGGAGGTGACTTTGGCCGTCTGCGCGGCGTGCGGCCAAGAGGACCTGGAGCCCGAGGTGCTGGGCGCGCCCGGCGGGATCGAGGACAGCGACTGGGCCTCCTATGACAGGGCCCGGGAGCGACTGGGCTGGCGGCCGCGGACGGACCTGGAGCAGGGACTGCTGCTGACGGCCCGCTGGCACAGGCGGTATGACACCGGAGGCCTCAAGAGCCCGGCCGGTACTGATGCAGGTAGCCCGCCATGAAACTCAGCGTAGTGATGCCCGCGTACAACGAGATCGACACCATCGATGAGATCGTGTCTCGGGTCCGGGCCGTGCCGGTGGACAAGGAGATCATCCTCATCGACAACTGCTCCACGGATGGGACGCGGGAGAAGATCCAGGCCATGGACTTTCCCGAAGTGCGTACCATCCTGCAGGAGCGCAACATGATGAAGGGCAACTCCGTCAAGAGGGGCATCGCCGCGGCGCAGGGCGACTTTGTCATCGTCCAGGACGCCGACCTGGAATACGATCCCATGGACTTTCTGCCCCTGCTGGCGGCCGCCGAGCAAGAGGACGTCTTCGCCGTGATGGGTTCGCGAGTGCTGGGGATGCGAGAGCGGGGCCAGAAGCTGCCGGTGGGCATCTACAGCGCCGGGCGCACGGCGATCAATCTGTTCTTCGTGCTCCTGTTCGGCAGCCGCCTCACGGACATCGCCACCTGCTACAAGCTGGCGCGACGCCAGGTCTTCCAGGACATGACCCTGCGCTGCGAGAGCTTCGACCTGGATTTCGAGCTGGCGGCCAAGTTCGTCAAGGGCGCCAGGCGCACAGGTAAGCGCGTGGTGGAGGTGCCGGTGCAGTACTATCCGCGGACCGTGGAAGAGGGTAAGAAGATCGGCTGGAAAGACGGCATCGCGGCCCTGCTCACCATCCTCAAATTCCGATTCACCGACTGAGGCCCGAAGGCCCATGAGACTACGTCCCAGTGCCCTGGTGGCGGGGGGAGCCATCCTGATTGTCGCCGTCGCCGTGATCGTCGGCGTCTTCAGGACCATTACCCGGCCCCCGGAGCCGCCGGAGAAGGAGAAGCCCGAGCAGGAGGCCCCCGCAACCCATCTGGAGATGGAGGGTCTGAAACTCAGGGACACCGACGAGCAGGGCCGACTGAAATGGGAGGTCCAAAGCTCAGGGAAACTGGACGTGGACCCCGACACCATGACCGCCACGGGCCGCGATGTGAAGTGGGTCCTGGTGCGCGGCGACGGCAGTCGACTTGTCCTGCAGGCCCCGGAGTTCACGGCGAGCCGGGAGGCAATAGCCCTCACAAAGGGTGTCACCGCCAGGAGCAGTGACGGCTCCCTGGATTTCGAGGCCTCCGGGGTCAGCTTCGACACCCGGACCCAGCACCTCCACGCCACCGGTCCGCTGAAGGCCAAGGTCAGCGACTATGAGCTTCAGGCCGATGATCTGGGCTTCGACCGCCCGAGCACGACCATCCGTCTGGTGGGACATGTCGTATTGCGCTACCAGCAGTACGAGGTGACGGCGGGCGGTGTGTCGGTGGACCAGAGTAGCCGCTATGCACTGCTCACCGGCGGCCCCCGTCTGAGCCACGCGGACTACCGGGCCCGCGCCGACACCATCAAGGTGGACGGGGTCAAGGAGGAGGTCCGCCTCATCGGCAAGATACGGATCACGGCCGAGGGCATCGAGGCCCGGGCCGCCAGGGCGACGCTGCTGGGCAAGCAGCGGCGGGCGGAGCTGACAGGAGGCGTGTCCATCAGCAGTGAGACCCTGGACGCCCAAGCCCGGACCCT
>CAYRFY010000492.1:0-6279 GCA_964423635.1 uncultured Armatimonadia bacterium
GCGGCCTCAGCCCCCGCCGGCCTCTCGAGGTCCACAGCCACACCATCGATGTCCAGCCCCGCCATCTGCGCCGCCTGCAACTGGTCTATCCAGCCGTTGCGCCAGCAGGTCAGGCCGTTGACGATGCGCTTCTCCGCCGCCTGCGCCGCATAGAGCTGGCCCCGCGCGCTCTCAACTTGATCCTGGAGGTTGATGTCCAGCCAGTGCAGACGGATGTCGCCCCGAAGACCCCGCAGCCGCTGCACCCACGAGAGCACGTGAAGGAAGTCCGGCTCCAGCTCCGCACGCATCTCCTGACACTGCCCGATGATCACGTCCGCCTGCTGACGCGACAGCCGTTCCGTGGTCGCCCACTGCAGCCCCAGCATGAACGGCGCCAGCTCCACGCTGCAGATCACCTGCTCCATCAGCGCCCGGTAGGGAGCCGAGAACTCCAGCTCCCCCTCGCTGTCCAGCGCCCGGATCACGAACTCCCCCTGACTGGCGCTGATGAAGTCCACGATTCCCTCATTGTTCCAGCGCGCCCGCATCGCCCGCTCCCAATCCGACTGAATGCCCTCCCGCTGCTTGTCCAGCGCCGCGTCGCCGAGCTGGATGTCGCCGTCCACCCGGTGATGGACCAGGAAGCTCGGCGCCCCGTGCCGTTGCCACTTCTGCCGGGTCGCGTTCTCCATCCTCAGCACCACATCGGCCACGAAAGGCACCGCTCGCAGCACCGAGACTCCCGTGGGATCATCGCCCTCGCTATTGCAGGCGCTGTAGATGAACAGTTCCTGGTGGTCGTAGGCGCGCACCATGCCCAGCGCATCGCTCTCGCCCAGCAGCAGGCGGCCGTGCTCGTCGGAGACGAGGCGAATCTGCCGCGCGTCGATGGCGTAGAGCCCCGCCACATCCCGCTTGCTGCGGGTGAGAGCGATCTCACCGGCGCTCTTGCCGTACTGCAGCATCTGCCTTACGTGGGCCCGGGCGAAGGGCGCAAAGCCCCGGAGGATCGAGCCCACTCTCACCTCCCGCAGCCAGGCGTTCAGCTCATCGGCGGTGCCGTCCACGCGGCACTTGACCTCGAACCGGGGGATCATCCGCGACAGCTTCCGCAACGCGGCATCGATGAAGGGAATGCCTTCGGCGATGGCCTTGTACACCGCCAGGTCCACCGAGCCGCCGATGCTGCTTTGCATCTGCCAGGGGTCCTGATACGACCGTCGCGAGGCGACGAGGGGCAGCTCTTGAGCCCCCCGGCGCCCCGCCCGTCTGATATCCAGTCCCAGTAGCTTCATACAGCCACCTCTTATGCCGCTTCGGGCCTTCCCAGAACCACGCGAGCCCCGCCGGTGTCGGCGGGGCTCTCGTGTGCGCAACGTCCGCATCCAAGCTCAGGTGTGCTTCTTGGTGCTCCGACAGATCGCGTGCTCGGGGTCCCACCACAGCACCCGAAAGACGTTGCCGAAGCGGATCCCGATGAGCCTGGGCTTCCCCTCAATTCTGAGGGAGTACACGCGGTCTACGTCATCCTGCTTGATTTCGCGGAGCCTTTTCTGAGCCTGGGGCACCAGGTCAGTCGTGCCGATCTCATGGCTCCCGGTACTCTGCCCGATCTCCGTCCATGTGAGCCCCTCCATCGACTTGAGGCGCAACACCACTTTGGTCACGGACTGCGCGTCCATTCGGGCCGGGCACCATGGACCGCCGGTGTCGGCGATCGCCAGCGACCAGAGGGGTCTCTGCTCGTCGGAGTCGGGGACAGAGGCTCCACGTACCTTCTTCGCGGTGGGCGCCCCAGCCTGCACTCTTGCCCGCTTCTGCTGCCTCTTACTCGGGCTCACTGGGCGGTAGGCTCCCGAAGTACTCGTTCAGGGCAGCCAGAGTGATCTCGCGATGCCCGCGCTCACCGTCCGCCAGCCCCACACGGGCGTCGCGCCACGGTGGCTCGGCATGGGTCAGGTCGCTCAGGCGCTGGGCGCTGCATCCGCCATAGTCCCTGATGACCGCGTCTACCGTCTCGCGGCCGGCATCGTCGATGTTTGCCACGTCGCCCAGCGGCCAGCCCTCTACCCAGAACTCGCCCCTGTGCACGCGGTAGAGGGCCGGCAGAACGGGGCCATTGGCCCACGCTTCTATGCGTTCGGGGAACAACACTCGCTCATCCCACACCAGGGACCAGGCCTGACAGTAGTACACCAGCTTCTGCAGCTTCATGGCCGTCATCGGGCCAGTACGCTCCAGTATGTACTTGGCGACATCGTGAGCACTCGCTGCCGCCCTGGCGCTGGATCGGGCGCCGTAGCCCCAGCCCGCCGACCCCTCGGTGCTGGCGACGATCCTGTCGTGGGCTGCCCCCGCCACCGGTGCCTGCCCGCGGAGAGCGTGTAGCGCGTGCCCCGCCGAACCAGCACCGCTCGGCTGGCTGACCGGGCTCCCTGCGGGATCTGGGTCTTGCCAGGCATCACTCGTCATGGCTGCCGGCCTCCTCGCTGATGACGCTGGCTCCGGCCTCAGCCTCGCCGGCCCTCTTGAGGAGCCACTCCGCTACGGAGCGTGCGGCCTCAGGGCTCAGCAGCACTTCCACCTGCAGACGCCGCTCAATGCGCGCGACCCCATCGACTCGAGGTTCGCGCTTTATCTCGGCTCCCAGCGTTCCGTCCGCATTGAGCGCATGTGCAACGGTATCTGGAGTCAGGGACGTCTCGACGAAGAAGTCGGCGCAGACGAATCCTTGAGGGGTGATCCCCCCCCATACCCCGGTGGCGAACACCGTGGCGTAGTCTGGAGGCTTGGTGAACACGAACTGAACCTCGCTGGACTCAGGCCGCTCATCCATGCCGACCATGCCCTCCCGATGGCGTCATTGGCTGCCGCTACACATTGGCCGGGTCGGCTCCTCGCGCCTTCCGATCCCTCGTTCGCCGCAAGCGGTACTGTGCCACCACCTGTTAAGACGTGTTTCCCCCTCCGAGGTTCCCCCTCCTCCTCACCTCTGCACTTCACGTGCCTTCGGCCCTCCCCTTGCTCACCCGTCGCCTCTCTCCGCCGTCCCCGTCGCGATCCGCCCGGACCGCCTTGGCTCCAAGAGACCCAGCACCGCATACCTCAGGGCATCCATCGCGTGGTCATTGCCCTTGGCCGGCTCGTCTGCCACGAGCTGGCCGCTTTGCTCTTTCCACTCATAAAGCCCCAGCTCCTGGATCGTATGCCGGCAGCCGGGACAGATCCGCAGATCGTCGGCCGAAAGCTTGCTGGCCACCGCCGCGATGCCGGGCAAGACCGCGTTGTTCGCCTTCTTCGCCGGAAGCCCGCCCTCGCGCAGGGCCGCGATGTTCCCCGGCTCCGCAGGGTCGCAGTACAGGCCACTCGCCTGCCACCGGCTCAGCAGCCGCTTGCCCGCCTCCAACCACCACTCCATCCCCTGCTCGGTGGCATACACCTCATCCAGGGCCCAGATCCGGCCCGAGGTGTCCAGCCCCACGGCCAGCATCACCCCCGGGTTCGTCCAGCCCCAGTCGACCCCGATCACCACCCGCACCAGCCGCTCCGCCTTCGGCGCCCGCCGCACATGCCGGTCGAAGTCAAACTGGGGGTAGACCAGCCCCTCGCCCGCCACCACCTCCCCCAGCACCTCCTGGCGATATGCCAAAGTGCCGGGGGTGTAGCAGGCCGCGAGTAACGCCTTGGTCACCGGGTCGAGATAGGGGTTGTCCAAAGACCCCCACGAGAACACCGCGGGCTCCTCGCCCGCCGCGTCCGCAAGCACATCCCCGATGTACGGGGGAGCGCCCTGTGGACGCTCCCCCTTCTCGAACACCCAGTGGAACCAGTTCTTGCCCCGCGGTGTGCCCGTCAGCATCAGCAGGTGCGGATAGCCCTGTTGCCGCAGACGCCCCGAGAGAATCTGAAACGCGCCGTAGGGCGATTGCCCCGCCTCGTCCATCCAGCCCGCCGCCACCGAGGGACCCCGCAGCCTGTCTTGCTGGTCGCACTGACGGAGCCAGATCTCTGCACCGTTCCACAGCACGTACTTCTCGTCTTTCTGGCGGTACGAGGCCAGCGACTCCTCATCGGCCGCCGCGAACTGCCGATCGAACTCCGGCCGCAGGATGTCGCGCACCATCGGGTACGTCGGCTCTGTGCAGATCACGATCGCGCCCGGGTGCCGCTTCACATACCTGCGGACCTCGAACACCCCCGCCACCGTCTTGCCCCCGCCCTGCCCCGCCTGGAACTTCTTCACCAGCGCCCCGCTCTTGATGAACTCAAGCTGAGCGCCGACCGGCCGACTGATCCCCTGCAGCTCCCCTGTCCTTGCGCCTTCCGCGGTTGCCGCCTCCATGGTCATCTTCACCAAACTGCTCCAGCACGATGTGCACGGGTCCGTCGTCACTCTCGGCTTCTCGCTTCTCCCCTGAGTCCAGCAGCCTGGCGATCAGCGAGCCGGCGGCCGTGTCCGAGCCGTGCCGCAGTAGCTCCATCGCCCGCAGCCGCGCCTCCGTCCGCAGCTCCTCGTGCCCCACCAGCGACTCGATCTGCGCCACCGCCCGCCGCCACTTGGCCGTCTGCCGCCTCTTGTGCGAGTAGAAACTGGTGCTGCTGATTCCCGCATGCTCGCAGGCCTGCGCCACCGTGATCAGCTTCCCATCATCACCCCGCCGGACCACCTCGTACCAAAACAGCGCCTGCGTCAGCGTCTCCACCGTCGCTCCCGGCTCACTGCTGCCCATCCGCATCGTCCTCCTTCGCGCCGCAGCCCTCGACCACGTCTACGGCTCCCGCCTGCTCCCCCTCCGGACACACACACCCCGCCCTGGCACGCCGTGACCGTCTCAGCTCGTTCACCATCGCCTGCCGAGCCACGAGGTACACACTCGCCCGCGGATTGGCCGAGCCGGCAATCGCCGCCCGCCGCTGCCAGACCACGATCCGAGCCTCCTGCAGAAGGTCCTCGGGCCCCAGAGCCGGATCATCGCTACCGCCGGCCAGCCGCCGCGCCAGTCTCTTCAGCCTCTGCCCATCCGAGCAATCTGTCATCCCTATCGCCTCGCCCCATATACGAATCCGCTCAAACCCGAAACTTTATAACCCCCGGAGCGAAAAAACTTCTCGCACATCACCCGTCCCCTTCCCGATCACCCCACCCCAGCCACCTTGCCATGCTCGTCACCGCCTTCCCGATCTCCTTGGATACCAGCGCCTGCGAAACGCCGTACCGCCTGGCCAAAGCCGCCTGCCCTAAGCCCCCGCCGAAGTGCAGCAAGACCACCTCCCGCCGTCTCCCGGTCAGCCGCCTCGTCGCCAGGTCCAGGTCGCACTTCACGCACAATAGATGCCCGGCCAGGTCCACGTAGCGATGGGTGCGAGAGCCCCGCGCCATGCCCGGGTCCTCTCCCATCGCGTCCACCGCACAGCCATAGCGCACCGCCCGGCGCAGATCCACATAGCGCCGCAGCCAAAACTTCACTCTCCCCGGCGTCCAGTACGGCTCCACCTGCACGTCGCCTCCACCCACTTGCCCCGTCACCTCCGATCGAGCTTGCGTCTCGGTGATCGAACGTCTGTTCGACTGCGAGACATTATAGTGCCCCCAAAATGCCCTGTCAAGGACAATTAACGGGCACTATCGCCCCAACCGGAGGTGTGCTATACTGGCGCCATGCAAGACCTGGGTTCCCGCATCGAGATGGCGCGCAAGGTGGCCGGGCTCTCTCAGAGGGAGTTGGCTCTGCGCCTGGGGGTGGATGAGAAGACGGTGGGGAGATGGGAGCGGGGCGAGAATGCTCCCCGGGGCAGGCACCTGCAGCGTCTGGCGGAGGTGACGGGAAGGACGCAGGAGTTCTTCCTGGATCCCGTGCCTCCCGGTGGGGTCACGACGGTGAGCATCGCCGGTGTGCAGTGCACGGGGCCGGTGGAGGTGTTGGCGAGGATCCTGCGCGAGTTGGCTCAGCCCGGCGTTGGCGCGTCCGAATCGCGCACCGATCTTCTGCCCAACCCGCGCCATGCCGGGATCATCGAGCTGCTCAGGCTGCACGCCGAGGGGAGCTTGCAGGCGCTGCACGGCATCGCGCTGGCGCCCGATGAGGAGGTGGGGCTGCGCACTTACGGCCGCTCCGGGCCGCCGGTGGACACCCTCGACAAGGCGATCCAGGTGGTCATGCAGTGGAGGAGTTGGGAGAGCCCGGAGGGTCGCTCCCAGTAGACCACCGCCCGCAGGTCCGGAGTATGTGTTTGGCGCCTTGTGCCGTCCGGCGTCCGCCGTTGGCCGTTGGCCGTTGGCCGTTGGCCGTTGGCCGT